>DAOWHD010000070.1 GCA_030641605.1 Thermoplasmata archaeon | reverse complement strand
CCTGTTCGTAAAGGCCGACCTGTAAAGAAAAAATATGACCCGTCCATCCCACTAATTACCGGTCAACGTGTTGTAGACACTTTTTTCCCAATTGCGAAAGGCGGTACAGCTGCAATACCTGGCGGTTTTGGCACAGGAAAAACTATTATGCTCCATCAGCTTGCAAAATGGAGTGATGCACAGGTTGTTATCTATGTAGGCTGCGGTGAACGGGGAAATGAAATGACAGATGTATTGCGAGAATTCCCCGAACTTGAAGATCCAAAAACTGGGGAGCCATTGCTGAGTCGAACCGTACTTATTGCAAATACGTCAAATATGCCTGTTGCCGCTCGAGATGCTAGTGTTTACACAGGGATTACCATTGCTGAATACTATCGAGATATGGGCTATGATGTTGCATTAATGGCAGATAGCACCTCTCGACTAGCAGAAGCAATGAGAGAGATTTCTGGTAGACTTGAAGAGATGCCAGGTGAAGAAGGATATCCTGCTTATCTTGCATCAAGACTTGCAGAGTTCTACGAAAGAGCAGGCAGGGTCAGGCTCGTAGGTTCTAAAGACAAGGAAGGTTCTGTATCTGTTATAGGAGCAGTTTCACCTCCAGGAGGAGATTTTTCTGAGCCTGTGGCACAAAACACTCTGCGAATTGTAAAGGTATTCTGGGCACTTGACTCAGATTTAGCAGATAGAAGACATTTCCCGTCAATTAATTGGCTTAAATCATATTCACTATACCTTGATAAGATAGGTTCCTGGTGGAATAAGAATGTTGGCGAAAACTGGCTTCAACTTCGAAACAAAGCCATGGCATTACTTCAGAAAGAATCAGAACTTCAAGAAATAGTAAAACTTGTAGGGCCTGACGCTCTTCCACCAAAGGAGCGAGCTTTTCTAGAAAGTGCCAGAATGCTAAGAGAGGACTTTCTTCAACAGAGTGCGTTTCATGATGTTGACACATATTGTCCAAAAAAGAAGCAATATGAAATGTTAAGAATTATGTTAAAATTTTCAGATTTAATTCAAAATGCCATTGAAAAAAATGTTCACATGGATGATATCATATCTATAAAATCCCGTGAGAGTTTAGCTAGAATGGGAACTGTTCCGAACAAAGAATTTGAAAAAAGATTTAAAAAGGTAGAGCAAGACCTTGAAAAGGAGATAGAATCCCTTATTAAGGAGGTGCAATAAATATGAGCAATAAAGACATAGAATACAGAACGGTTTCCGAAGTTGCTGGTCCTTTAATAATCGTCGATGGCATAAAAGATGTCGCATACAATGAGGTTGTAAAAATAAAAACTTCGTTTGGCGAGGAACGTACAGGTCAGGTTCTTGAAGTATTTACGGATAAAGCAATCGTCCAGGTATTCGAAGGAACGAAGGGGTTGGACACTGACAAAACATCAGCACGTTTCATTGGAGAAACCATGAAACTAGGCGTCTCAAAGGACATACTTGGAAGGGTATTTGATGGAACAGGCAATCCAATCGATGATGCACCACCAATCATACCTGAAGATAGAAGAGAAATTAATGGTAATCCTATAAATCCCTACTCGAGAGAATATCCTAGAGAATTTATTCAAACAGGGATCTCCACCATTGATGGGCTTAACACATTAGTACGTGGTCAAAAATTGCCTATATTTTCAGGTTCTGGTCTACCCCACAACAATCTTGCTGCACAAATTGCAAGACAAGCAAAAGTACTTGGAAAGAAAGAGAAATTCGCTGTTGTATTCTGCGCCATGGGAATAACATCAGAAGAAGCAAATCTCTTTATCAAAGATTTTGAAAACACAGGCGCTCTAGAAAGAACAACAATGTTTTTGAATTTAGCTGATGACCCGGCAATCGAGCGGATTATCTTACCACGTATGGCGCTTACCTGTGCAGAGTATCTTGCCTTTGATCTTGACATGCAAGTCCTAGTTATACTTACCGATCTAACCAACTATGCAGAGGCTTTACGTGAAATCGCAGCAGCAAGAGAAGAAGTACCTGGAAGAAGAGGGTATCCTGGTTATATGTACACAGATCTTGCAACTATTTATGAAAGAGCTGGCAGGATTAAAGGAAAAAAAGGATCTATAACGCAGATACCAATGCTTACAATGCCTGATGATGATATTACTCACCCTATACCGGACTTGACAGGTTACATCACAGAAGGTCAAATTGTTTTAGAACGAGGGCTCCACAAAAAGGGCATCTATCCACCTATTGCAGTTCTGCCATGCCTATCGCGTCTGATGGATAGAGGCATTGGAAAAGACAGAACGCGTGAAGACCATGCAGGTGTGTCAAACCAATTGTATGCTGCTTATGCCGAAGGATGTGATCTTAGAGACCTGGTGGCAATAGTAGGAGAAGATGCACTGTCCGAAAGAGATCTGAAATTCCTGAAGTTTGCCGATGAATTTGAGAAGAGGTTTGTTGCACAAGGGGATCACGAAGATAGAAGTATCGAACAAACGCTTAACATAGGTTGGGAACTGTTTTCATCTTTACCCACGTCTGAACTCAAAAAAATAGATGAAAAATACATTAAAAAATATCTTCCAAAAGTAGAAAAAGAAAAGAAGAGTAGTTAAGATGGCTGAGCAAGTACTTGAGGGTGTAAAACCAACAAGGATGGAACTCCTTGAAATTCGTAAAAAACTTACGCTAGCCGAAAAGGGGCATAAGCTACTCGAAGAAAAACGAGATGTATTGATAGAAAAATTTTTTGGGATTATAGATAAAAGGAATCAACTATCCAAGGAACTTAATGAAGAGTTCAAAGATGCTTTTCTTTCACTCATACAAGCTCAAATGATCATTGGGGAAAAAAGGGTAGAAGAAACTTCACATCTAACCGAGGAAATCGGTGAAATATCCTTTGAAAACGATAATATAATGGGGGTCAAAATCCCTGCAATGAATAAAGATAACATAAAAATTATCAGAAATCCATTATACAGCTTCTCTGAAACATGTGCAAAGCTTGATGATTCGCAAAGAAAATTCAGTGAATTGCTATCAAAGTTGCTCGACCTTGCCAATTTAGAAGGGCGCATCAAAAGCCTGGCGGTCGAAATCGAAAAAACCAAACGAAGAGTCAATGTGCTAGAAAACAATTTAATTCCCAAGCTGTATGCCACTCAGAAATACATTGAAATGCAACTGGAAGAACGAGAGCGAGAGGATTTCTTCAGAAGGAAGCGAATTAAGGCCATACTGGAGTCAAAAAAGACTTAACATGATTTAATATGATTTCACTGGATGATGATCCCATATTGGGAAGATTTTTTGATACGCCCAAAAAGAAGGCAAAATGGCTTGTCCTCATCAAAATTGCATATATTATTTGGATAATTTTTGTAATACTAGGCATAATATCTTTATTTCTATGGCATTTTACCAATTGAAAATGATTTTTAAAAGAAAAGTTGATATAGGAATCGATAATACCGAGGTATAAGAAATTTGAATATTACATTTATCCTGTATGTTTTTATAAGGTGTTGATAGGGTGGCAGAAGAAAAAAAGAAGGAAGACATATCAAAAGATTCGAACAAGGAGGAGCTACCCTCCATGCATGATTGGATTAAAACTCAAAAATTCAAAACTACAGAAGACATTAAAGTACCTAAACTAATGTTGGATCAGGTTATTGGTCAAGATAATGCTGTGGGCATTGTTAGAAAAGCTGCTGAACAAAAGCGCCATGTGATGCTTATCGGGGATCCAGGTACTGGAAAATCAATGGTTGCTCAAGCTATGACTGCATTTCTGCCAAAGGAAGAATTAGAAGACATCATTGCATACCCTAATAATGATGACCCAAATACACCTCACATACGAGTTGTTCCAAGTGGGAAGGGCAAAGAAATCGTCAAGGCTCAAAGACAGGAAGCAAAAAAGAAAAAGGAACAACAGAGCAGCATGATCATAACCATCGTTTTTATGATAGTTGCATTTTCCATATTTGCTGCAATTTATCCAACATTTTCAGGGGGAGAGGCCCACCTAGAATATGCAATCTTTGGCGTTATTGCTGCAGTGATGATTTTTCTGATATTTTCAAGAGGTACAATGATGCAACGTCAAGGATTACAACAAGTCCCAAAAGTATTGGTTTCTCATGAAAAAACCGATTCACCGCCATTCATTGAAGCCACCGCAGCACATTCCGGTGCTCTTCTTGGGGATGTGCGACATGATCCATTTCAATCAGCAGGCCTAGAAACTCCTCCACATCAACTAGTCGAAGCAGGAGCCATACACAGGGCACACAAAGGCGTATTATACATAGATGAAATCAACACATTGAGCTTGCCCTCTCAACAACATCTTCTTACAGCAATTCAAGAGAAAAAGTTTCAGATTACTGGACAGTCAGAACGTAGCTTTGGTGCAATGGTTAAAACAGAACCGGTGTCTTGTGATTTTATTTTGGTTTCCGCAGGAAATTTAGATGCACTTAAGGGAATGCATCCTGCCCTTAGATCCAGAATACGAGGATATGGTTATGAAATTTACCTAAATAGCAATATGGATGACACTCTTGAAAACAGAAAAAAACTCATTCGTTTTGTTGCCCAAGAAATCAAAAAAGATGGGAAAATTCCTCATTTTGATAAGGAATCTGTAGCTGAAATTATTCATGAAGCACAGAGACGTGCAGGCAGAAAGGGCAAACTTTCTTTACGCCTCAGAGAACTTGGAGGGCTTGTTCGATCAGCGGGAGATGTGGCAGTTGAAAGTGGGGACAAAATTGTAACGCAAAAACATGTATTAAAGGCAAAGAAGATAGCTAAGTCATTGGAACAACAGGTTGCTGAAAGAGCATTGGAACAACGTAAAGACTATCGTTCCTTCAAAACACATGGCCAGGAGATAGGTATTGTAAATGGATTGGCCGTACATTCAGCAGATCCATCCATGAGTGAATTTTCTGGTTTGGTACTTCCCATAGTTGCAGAGGTTACTCCTGCAGGATCTCAGTCAGAGGGGAAGATTATAGCCACTGGAAAACTTGGTGAAATCGCTAAAGAATCAGTTCTCAATATTTCTGCGTTAATCAAAAAATATATGGGAAGGGACATCTCCCGACACGACATACACATCCAGTTCATCGGAACCTATGAAGGATTAGAAGGAGATTCAGCAAGCCTTTCTGTTATAACTGCCGTCATTTCTGCAATGGAAGGAGTACCTATAAAACAAGATGTCGCTATGACTGGCTCCCTTAGCATCAGAGGAACTGTTTTGCCCGTTGGTGGCGTAACGGCCAAGGTTGAAGCAGCAGCAGAGGCAGGTATCAAGAAAGTCCTGATTCCAAGGTCAAATCTCAATGATGTCCTCATTGAGGACAAATATGTTGATAAAATAGAAATAATTCCAGTGGAAACGCTAACAGACGTTATCAAAAATGCCCTTACTGGCCCTGGCAAGGAAGAATTACTTAAAAAACTAAAGGAAATGAGACCACCAAAAATAACAGGAAAGGTTGAGTTAGAATCAGAAAAAAAACTAACGGGCCATCGTGACTTCACTGGGGAAAGACATATAGATCGTAGCTTATTTAAGTCCCAATTAGAAGAAAAGTAATAATGTTTTATATTCGTCGTTGCATTCCCTCTTTGTAAACCATGAAAGCTCTATATATCGGACGTTTTCAACCATTCCACAATGGACATTTGAAAATTATACAGAATTTTACAAAAAAGTATGATGAAATCATTATTGGAATTGGCTCCTCTCAATATGGCCATACCTTAGAGAATCCTTTTACATCAGAAGAACGAAAGTTAATGATTAAAAAATCTCTTGATGATGTTGATGTAAAAAACTATAGAATAATAGAGCTACCTGACATCCACAACTATCCAAAATGGGTAGCTCATGTTGTATCAATCGTCCCAGATTTTGATGTTGTCATTTCAAATAGCCCCCTCACAAAACGCCTGTTTTCAGAGAAAGGTTATACGTTAGAAGAAACACCGTTATATGATAGAAAGGAATGCTCGGGAGAAAAAATACGCAAGAAAATCATAAATGATGGATCGTGGAAGGATGCTCTCCCTGAACCCACATATAAAATAATTGAAAGCATAGATGGCATATCCAGATTAAAGGAACTTGCAAAAAAATAAGCCACTACTTCTCCTTTGTAATCAATCTTTTTAGCCAGTTTCTTTTTATTGTAAAATCTATAATACCCGCAAATATAAGAATCGCAGTTGAAACAACGCAAAGATAAAAGCCACTTCCCAAGCCCCAGGTAGCAGACATATACACCGTTTCGCCTGTTGGTAAGCTCATATCCAACACACTCTCACCTTGGAGACTGCCAAGACTTATTTCACATATTTTTAGCATACCATAAGAAAACGCAGCATTTACCAAAACAATAAACAAGACACTAGCAGATGCCAATATAAGAGAAAAACGTCTTCTTAACACCACATTAGGTATGAAACTGATACCCATCAAAACAAGTCCAGAATAAACAATAATCAATAACACACCCAGAAACTCTGTGAACTCTTCTGGAATTGTTGCAAGATCCAAATATACTTTATCCTGATATGTAACTCTATTTATCATCGTCTGTGAAAATATATACATGGCACTGGTTTTTTCAGCCATACCGTCGTCACTTGAGGCATTTAATGCCCACCATGGTTGAAACAAAGAAACGATAATAATGACCATAACTATAAGCTTTAAAGATGTATTTAATGAGATTTTTTTAAGCGCGATTAATAAAACAACCCCTCCAATGAAAACCAAAGATAACATTGTAACTATAAAGGGTAAGAGAGATTCAATTATTGTAACAATTTTTATGTTTTTATCATTTGTCAATTCTACAGTTCTAGATCCTATTAATTCATCTGTCGAATAAACATTAACAGTATATTTGCCAGGCGGCAGGGATACAATCTCATCAGGAGACAAAGACTGGCGAACTTTCCTTCCACTTCTAAAAATACTGATTTCTTGAGTATTATCCTGAAGATTCTCTCCATAGGAGTTAAATAACTCAGTTGTAATATCAAAAAGGGCACTGAATTCCATACTTATAGAATCGCCTGTTTCCGGCACAATTATTGATTCTTTATCTGAAAAACCACCATATGAAATATGGATATCATATGCTGCAGCAGGCAATTTTTCGAAAATGTATTTACCGTTCCCGATGTTCTTGGGCATTATTTCTGTTTGATCATACATTTCAGGGCTTGTCAAGAAAGGCTTTACATCTACACCAGGAGGAAAGTCTAATTCATCCCTTATTTCTACCGTTAAATCATAAAGGCCCAAGTTTATTTCTAATCTCCTCTGCCCCATTGTTATTTCTTCATCATAGATAATGAATCCTTTATAAAACGCCTCCAAAACATAAGGATTAGAAAGATTGAAAAGAGATTCTATCGTTATGTTCCCAAGATTTTCCCACACATATGAATCAAAAAGATTGAACGGAACACCTAACGTCAGATTTCCAGAGGTCGTTGTAAAATTTCTAATAACAACCATATTGTCTCTCAACATAACTAATTCTATGTCTTCGATATTTATATTATATTGATCGCTGGCAGCTATCTCTATGTTTTTTTGCCAGGTACAGTAGATGTGAAGAGATACATCTCCATCAACCATGACCGGTCCAACTCCAATATACTTCTTAGTGTTGTTCCCAATTTTACGATACAGTCTAACGACATATTCGCCGGGTGCAAGTTTAGGGAATTTTACTAGTTGCATTATTCCAATAAAAGATTTATGAGCAACTCCAGATGAAATCAATGTATCATTCTGATACAATTCTGCCCATATTATCGGAAGGGAAAGCCCAGTTAGCTCCTCCAGATTCGGGAATGCAAATATTCTGCTACTCAGGTGTGGAATCACAGTTAGCGTATGTATGTTTTGATCTCCTTCAAACTGACTGTATTCTCCAATATGGCGATATTTTACAAGTGTACGGAAGATTTTCCCTTCTTCATCAACCTTTTTATAATTTCCCTCTTCCATTGAAAAAAACTCAGCATCAAACTCCACCACAAGATCATCAGGAATGGTCAAGTCATGATGTCCACCCTCAATATAAGAATTTCTTCCAAAAGCTATAGATGCATAGTCAATCTCTGTTCCAACAATGTTAAGATATTCTTTCTCTGCTACTGTTATTTGAAAGCCATCTCTCTCATCGGTTCCTTCTTTAACAATATCTTCATTTGAGGAAAAAAGAATTGCGTGAGTCTTGCCGTCATCACCCTCATCATAGGAAATCCATGCATTCTCCCCAACATCGCAATCATCCAAATGAGATATTATCCACTCGCGGTCCTTAGTCCCTGGATTTTCGTCCATATGGTACTCTTTAATTCTACCATTTTTTCCATAAATATGTAAAAATGGAAGTATATCTCCAAAACACATCTTCTTTATTGAAGTACTTTTAGATTTATACGAAACCAATGTGCCATATCGCCCATCAATATCTTCTATGCCCTTAACTATTCCTTCCTCCAAAACCTCATGTTTAACATTAACGCTTATACGTTTATCTTCAGTTGGACAATAATAATATTTGTAGATATTTGTCGTACGAAGACTTTTTGTAAATGATTCACTAATGATTCCAAATTCCACCATTAGATTCCCATCTTCAGTCACATTTTTGGAAACGAGTACCTGATCCGATGAGACCTCATCTTTATCCTCGGCACCGTGCTGATAAGAGAAAGAAAATGATGCCAGAAGCTCAGAACACATAATGCCAAATTCTTCGGTATAGGGCTTCATTTTTATGACGACCTGAGAGAGCTTACGATTCATAACCTGTCCTTTTTGTCCAATACCATAAACAATATACCCATCTTCAGTAATTTTATAGTAATCGCCCTCAACTGAAATTCCAGATATCGGTTCGTAATAGTAGTATGCATCTTCAATATCTACATGATCCACATATTTTGGTGATGGTTTCTCACTATCATCATAATATACAAAGTACCGTTCTTCTCCATCTGCCATCTCAGGTACAAGAAAAACTAATCTGCAACTGCCAATATAGTCGTCATTTGTAAAGTTCAAATCATATATCTGTGATTCTAACTCATACCATGTGTTTCCACCCCAACAGCAAATTCGTATTGAATGATTGTTTTTATCGCTTGCCCAACAGGTTTTGTCGAATTCAATTTTAATATCAATCGGCTGAAACTTTGCACAGAAATCATCCGTTGATATTGGAAGGTTTATTTCCTGCCTATATGACCAATCTTCATTCCACGAACGCGGCAAATTTTCATCTGTCAAAGACAGTGAATTGCTTCCTGAAAAAACTGACATAGTCAACACTGGAGATATTAGAATTATTAGACTAACATAGACTAATATTATTTTCCTAATATGCATGTGTCCTCCGATTGAAATAACTATTTTCACAGCTATTGCTCATTATTATATTATAACAATATATTGTGTACGTTTAATAATATATTAAAGTTGGGTTTCCCGCTTTAATATTGTTTTCGTTTGATACAAAAAGATGCAGATTAGTATCTTCCATGTTTTTCGCCATGGCGACATGTTTGTCTTTTTTGTTGGTGCATATCTGCCACATCATAAAAGTGAATGTATATCCTAAAACAATCCATATCAAACTTTGTCCTGTGTTATGGCAAGTTTCAATGTTTTTATTTTCTCTAAAAACTTTTCTGCTGCTATCTTATCTTCTGGTTTTACCCGCTTCTTTATTTTGGTTTTTTTCTTATTCGGCATTTCATAATCGAACATACACAAAAAGGATATGTGCTCCTTACTGCTTTCGCTGTTTTTAATATAACAGCATGGCTACGCGAATTCATAATATTTCTGATAATGATTTTACCATTGTCCCATATCCTCTGATATGCATGTCAACCTATCTTTTTGATGGAAGTTTCTAGCTGTAAATATCGTTAATCTATTTTCCATAATTTTTTCTCATAATACAATGAAAATCCAATTCCCACAGAGATTACATAACCAACAACTAAAATTAAAAAAACAAACCAATACGGGGTTTCAGTAGAGTGGGACATAATCCCTTTGAAAGACTCTGTACAATAAAAATATCCGATTAACCCCCAAATAATAGTTGCGGTTGTTATTATTATTAATAGACCTTTAGTTGCCACATACATCTATTTCACCTATCCCTGTTCTAATTGCTGTATTTTTTAAATTAAATTCTTAAATATCTCCCTGTCGCTTTGTCAAACATTTCATCCCAGGAATCAAAAATTGTATTGCCCTTAATGTACTCATTTAATTGTCTTAGAGGAATGGTTTTGAATAGTTCGTAAGTTATAGATGATATGTCTTTTGGAATGAGTTCACTTGAAATGATAAAATCGGCAAAATTGTCATATTTCGTATATTTTATCATAAATTGTGGGGTGAACAATCTTTTTAGCTGCTTTTCACTGACGTTAATACCTTCCGAATTCTGATTTTCTCCCGAATCTTCATTTTTAAAACCGATTTCTATGTTTTCTGGCTCAATAGAACATCCGCATTTTGGACATATGTATATTGAACTTGAACTGCCAGGCAATCGATACATTTCCCCTTTACAATTTGGGCAAAACCATTTCTTTTCTTGCTCCTTTTTTTCAATTTTCATCAGTGTTGCGGCCTTCATTATTCCACCTCTAACCTCTTTTTTAATACAATATTGTCTTTCGCTTAACTTATATAAACATAGTGTGTTAAAATGTCAGAATGTAAAAGATATGTTTGTTCTGAAGTTAGGTTAATCGCGGTATCAAAAGAACGGTACTTTCATTCCACTAGCCAATCTTTTGCTTTTTCCATAGTGTCAAATGTTTTTACATCTAAACCCGACGTCATTTTTACGATTTCGATAAAAATTTCTTGTACTTTGGTAATTCCAATAACCCCTACTTTTTTAAAAGGATTATTTGCAGTCCATACAGTTTTTTGTATTTCTTTTAAAACATTTTTATTAACAAAAGTATTTCTAACATTTGCCAAACCACATATATTGTTTTGTTCTAAATCGACTAAAAAATCCCTAATGTCTATAATAGCATTAATATATTCATTACCGTAAAGATCTGAAAGATTAGCATATAATATCTCTCTTTCTTTGTGTTCTATCCATTTAACTTGATTTGGCATCATTGTTGTGTTATACTCTGTGATTTATTATTAATAAGTTTAATGTGCAAAAATGTCAGAATGTAAAATTGTATAGGTTGAATGGCGTTGCTTGCAAACTAAATTGATAAGGGTTTGGCTGTTTCTCCAGATGATTTTGATGAATCAATATCTAATATTAAGATGGAAACTTATGTAAATGAGGTTATTTTAATGGAATCAGAAGCTTTAGTTGAAATGGTGAAACACTCATAAACAAGAATCTTTTAAAAGAAAATATATAATTTTCTTTCAATATTGTATTAAGGTTTTATTAAGGAATTTATTTCAATCATTTTAATGGCTAGGATGATAACGTCTCATGCCCCTATGCATGTCTTAAGTAAAGAGAATGCTCACCAAATTTTAATAATCTAACATTTTTATTTTTCTTATGGTGAGCTGCGATATTAATTGTTTTTGCAGTTTTCCTTTTTCCTTTAACTTCTTTTTTTGTTTGTTTTATTCCTTTAATATGTTTTTTTGGATTGTTAGTTTTATTCCTCGATATATTTTTTGTTTTTAGTTCAACTGTTTCATCAGATTTTTTACTATTTTTTTTCTTAATTTCCATTTTCGCCTCTCGAAATGCTTTCTCCTTTTGTTGGATTATTTTCTGTTTATCTCCTAGATCTTTTTTCATTTTACTTAGTTCTTTATTTTTACTTTCCAAAGATTTATTGCTTTGATTTAGCTCTGATTTAATATGTTTCATTTTATCTATCATGGTGTTTAGTTTTTTACTTCTTGTTTCTAGAGTTTTAGATGTTGTTTTCATTTCTTCTCTAATAAAATTGATTTCACTGTCCTTTTCCTTAGATTTAATTTTTGCATGTTCAAGTTCTTTTTCCTTTTGTTGGATTATTCTCTGTTTCTCCATCAATTCTTTTCTCATTTTCTGAGATTCATCTGTTTTTTCGCTCACTGCTTCTTTCATTGTAATTAACTCTTCATTCTTTTCTTCCAAAGATTTATTGCTTTGATTTAGCTCTGATTTAATCTGTTTCACTTTATCTTCCATAACGATCTGCTTTTTGTTACTTTTTTCTAGTTTTTCTAATGATGTTTTCATTTCTTCTCTTGCTTTAGGCAATTCTATTATTTTTACTTGTTTACAAGGGATATCAATTGTGTCTACTTTGACGTCAGTTATCATTTCTGTGTGATGAGAATTAGCTTTTAATGTTTTATACCTAATATCTTTCTTATTTTTCCCTTGTTTAACTTTTTCTAACGGCACTTCAATCTTTTTACCATCGGATTTTATTAAAACCGCATCAATCT
>DAOWHD010000072.1 GCA_030641605.1 Thermoplasmata archaeon | reverse complement strand
GATACATAGGACATAAAGCAGCATGTTCTCTGGAGGAACCTTGTCCATAGCTTATCCCGCTTACAATGATGTTGTACTTTCCACCTTCCTTAATCTTTTTAGCTCTATCGTGGAATGTATCATCTACAACCTCAAATAGGAATTCAGAGTATTTTGGGACATTGGATCGATACTTCATCTTGCTTCCAGCTGGAATTATGTGATCTGTGGTTATTTCATCTCCCACCTTTATCGTCACTTCTCCTTCAATGCTTTCTGGGAGGGGTTCGTTTTTTGGTGGATCTCCAATGTTTGGTCCCCGGTATATTTCTACATCTCTATCTTCAGAAGGCGGTATGATCATATCGTCATTTATGATGAATTTCTCTGGCATCTCTACATTAGGATATTTTATTCCTTGCTTTTCCAGATCTCTGGGGTCAATGAACTTGCCTGTAATTGCTGCTGCGGCTGCGGTTTCTGGACTCACCAGATAAACATTTGCACTCTTTGTGCCTGAGCGGCCAAGGAAATTCCTATTGCTTGTGCGAAGTGACACTGCTCCGGTTTGTGGTGATTGACTGTTTCCTATACAGAACCCGCAAGCATTCTCTGCCAATCTAACACCTGAAGCTATCAACTCGGCCAATCTCCCATTCTTTGCAAGCATCTCAAGTACCTGTTTTGAACCAGGGCTGACAACCACACCTACGTTGGGATGTATTGGATGTCCCTTGAGTAACTCTGCGAATATCATCATATCTCTATAAGAGGAATTAGTGCAACTGCCCATGCAGACTTGATTAACTTCCATTTCATTCATGTCCATTACTTTAGCTATGTTACCTGGGCTATGGGGTGTTGCAGTAAGCGGTTCGATATCGCTAAGATCAAGGTCCACAACACGTTCATATTCTGCATCAGGATCTGCTTTTAATTCTACCCACTGGTCCCCTCTTCCCTGCGCATCTAGGAAATTCTTTGTTTCCTTATCGCTTGGGAAAACAGATGTGGTTACGCCACACTCTGCTCCCATATTTGTTATAGTTGCTCTTTCCGGTACTGTAAGAGTCGCAATGCCTTCACCACCGTATTCGAATACCGTTCCCACATTGCCATGAGTTGTGAACATTTCCAACACTTTTAGTACAACATCTTTAGCACTTACCCATGGCTTCAATTTGCCTTTAAGATTGATTTTCACAACCCTTGGGCACGTCATGCGGAAAGGCTCACCTGCCATGGCTGCCGCAACATCTAATCCGCCAGCGCCAATGGCTATCATACCGATACCACCGCCTGTAGGAGTATGTGAATCAGATCCAAGCAATGTCTTGCCAGGTCTACCGAAGCGTTCTAACTGCAGTTGATGGCATATTCCGTTTCCGGCACGAGAGTAATATATTCCATACTTTTTTGCTATCGTTTGGAGATACTTGTGATCATCTGCATTCTCAAAACCTATCTGAACCGTATTGTGATCTACATAGCTGACTGACAATTCCGTCTTAACACTTGGAACATCCATGGCTTCAAATTGAAGGTATGCCATAGTTCCAGTTGCGTCCTGAGTCAAAGTTTGATCAATTTTAACGCCGATTTCTTCTCCAGGTTCATACTTGCCTTCTACAATATGCTTTTCCAAAATTTTTTGAACTATACCTTTTCTCATATGAACAGACCTCTCCCAATTGCTTTAGTTTTAAGCTTTGTAGGATGCTTAAAGGACAATATGAAATTACTACTTAAATTATTTGCAGATTTTCCTCCGAAGTAACACGGTGAAAAAGTACTTATATAATAAGTATATTCCAGGCAATCCCTAATGTGTAATATGGGGGGAAAATAAAATGTTAATGATAGTGAGATTATACCCAAAAACCGACTTAAGTAGAGTTTGGAATTATGTCGAAAAAAAAATAAAAGAGGATATGTCTGAGGCGGCTACCCCACTGTATGCCACTCAGTCAGAAGGAATGATGAATGTTGGAATAATTTTTGATGTAGATGAACCAGATAGCATCGCCAAATTTATCACGGAAGACATCGTCAAATGTGATGAAGTCCACCATACGAAAACGATATCACTTATGAAACCGATCTTTTTCCCAATTCCAAAAAAGAAACCCGAAACTATCCAGAGATACTTAATCCGTATTTATGCTCACCCACGACATTATAAAAAAGTATATGATCAACTAGTTGACCATAGGTATCCATTCAATCTTTTCCCAATTTACATTTCGTATTCTCTTGGGGATGAAGATATCCTTATGAATGTTGCTGCTGATTCTGAAGAAACGGTTAACAAGTTTCTCAGAGAATATGTTCGAACGTTAGATGGTGTCAATCAATCTACATTCTACCCGGTTCATAAATCTAAAAGGTTTGCATCCCTTGAAGAACTGATAAAAACAGAAGGAAAGTACACCCTTAAGAAAATAAAGGGAATGTCTAATGACGAAGTTGATTTTGAATTTGATTGGATTGAAGATTTCAAAGAGTATGCAATGCTTACAGGTGCACTTCCTGGAGATATCTAAGAGAATGTATCTATTTGAACATATAAGGGAGTATTGAAAAGAATTATTGAAAATATAAAAAAAGGTGAAAATATGACGGAGGAAAATATCTCAGTATTACTAGATGAAAAGCGCATTTTTAAGCCCAAAGAAGATTTTGTAAATCAAACAAATGTTAAGCAATGGATGAAGAAGCACGATATAAAGGATCTTGACGACCTTTATAAGAAAGCCGAGAATTTGGAATGGTTCTGGGAAGAGATTTCAAAAGAGCTTGTTGAATGGTACAAACCTTACAAGAAAGTTGTGGAGTGGGATGCTCCATGGGCTAAATGGTTTGTAGGCGCTAAGTATAACATAGTGCATGATGCGCTTGATAAACATGCTAAATCCTGGCGTAAGAACAAAGTTGCATTTATTTTTGAAGGCGAGCCAGGTGATGTACGAAAACTGACCTATAACGATCTTTATGTTGAGGTAAATAAGCTTGCCAACTCTCTGAAAAAACTAGGTGTGAAAAAAGGAGACCGCGTAGGCATTTATATGCCAATGCTTCCTGAATTGCCCATTGCCATGCTTGCTTGTGCTAAGATAGGTGCCATTCATTCTGTTGTGTTCTCTGGTTTCAGCGCGCTTGCTTTCCGCGATAGAGTTAACGACTGCGAGGCTAAGGTTGTTATCACTTGCGATGGTTTTTGGCGACGTGGTAAGAAAGTTTATCTGAAAGAGCAAGCCGATGTGGCGTTAGAAGATGCACCAAGCGTTGAGCATGTAATTGTGTACAAGCGTACAGGTGACGGAGTTCCTTGGACTGCTGGCAGAGATGTCTGGTGGCATGACCTTGTTTATGATGCATCTAAAGAGTGTGAGACTGAGAAATTAGATGCAAATGACCCATTATTTTTCCTTTACACTTCTGGTACTACTGGTAAGCCAAAGGGTATAATACATGCACATGGTGGCTATGCTGTTGGTACTGCTTATACCCTTAAATGGGTATTTGACATGAAGGATGAGGACATCTGGTGGTGTGCTGCTGATATTGGATGGATAACTGGTCATTCATATATCGTGTATGCTCCATTAATTCTTGGTTCAACATCGGTTATATATGAAGGTGCACCTAATTTTCCGGGACCTGACAGATGGTGGGAAATCATAGAAAAATACAATATAACAACTCTATATACTTCACCAACCAGCATTCGATTGTTTATGAAATATGGGGAAGACTGGGTTAAGAAACATGATCTGAGTACACTTAGACTGCTTGGATCTGTCGGCGAACCGATAAATCCTGAAGCATGGATGTGGTACTACAAACACATAGGTAATGAAAATTGTCAGATTATGGATACATGGTGGCAGACTGAAACAGGTCACTTTGTTATATCTCCGTTACCAATCACGCCACTTAAACCGGGTTCTGCAACAAGACCATTGCCAGGTCTCTCTGCTGATGTATATAATGAAAATGCAGAGCCGATTCAAAATGCTGGAGGAAATCTGGTACTAACTCGCCCATGGCCAGGTATGCTACATGGCATATACAAGAACCCAGAGCGGTACAAAGACACATATTGGAGCAAATTTGAAGGCGTTTATCTTGCTGGAGATGTAACACGAAAAGACGATGACAATTATTTCTGGATTCAGGGACGTGCAGACGATGTGCTTAATGTATCTGGACATAGAATCGGAAATTCTGAAGTGGAATCGGCTTTGGTAAGTCATCCAATGGTTGCTGAGGCAGCTGTCATTAGCAAACCACACGATATTAAGGGAGAGTCAATCGCGTCGTATGTAGTGCTTAAAGGAGGCGTAGATCCAACAGAGGAGCTAAGAAAACAGCTAAGAGAACATGTTGGAAATGAAATGGGTAAAATCGCCCGTCCTGATGAGATATGGTTTGTAAGTGATGTTCCTAAAACCCGAAGTGGAAAAATCATGCGACGTGTCATCCGATCTAAGGCAATGGGTAAAGATGTTGGAGACACATCAACACTTGCTAATCCAGAAGCAGTAGATGAAATCGGAAAGGCAAAATAAAATCAACAACCACTTCTCTTTTTCTCAATTCTTTTTTTGCTACTTAGAATAGCAGTGCTCTTAATAATTGAGGAATAACTCTGTTGAATCCATGTGAAATCCACGGTCCAATAATGTTTTTTGTTCTATGGGTGATGATTGCAAGTAGTGTTCCTTGTACAATAGTGCTGACCAAAAACAATGATGAAAAATGCTGGGGATGAGCAAGTATGAATGCAAGAATCGATGTTGCATAGGCAACTTTTATGTCAGTTATTTTCCATAGATATAAAAGCAAAACTCCTCTGAAAAGAAATTCTTCATTAAACGCATCAAAAAACATAACTGCGTTCCACAGTACCGAATTGTTTCCTTTTGTTCCCCAGCAACAAATTAATGCGATGATTACGGTTATAACTAAAACAACAAATCCTAGGATTATACTTTTTCCAAGGTTCCTCTTTCGTATCCCTAGTTTGACTAAAGCATCTCTGATTTTCCATTTTTCAAGATATAAAAGCGTGATTAATGGAAGAATAGTAAAAAGAATTAATTTTCCTAAGAAATATCCAAGGTTGGGCCCGATGTAATTGTTCAACATTGTAGTGATTGGATAAAACAAGACTATCAAAATACAGCATATGAATATCAACACTACTTTTTTCAGACTGTCTTTTTTCCATTTTAGACAATATATTATAGGAAGAAGTAAGGCTAGAAGCATGGGGGCTATTGGAAATATGCCTAGGGTCATTTCATCTCCTCAACCATTGGCAGACTTATTCACTTTTCTCTCTAAAAACTTTATGTTTTCAATGAATCAAAGGCCGTTAGGTTAATAACTGTTATATAACGCCTAATTGTTTCCCTCTTGAGATTAAGGAGGTAAACCTTAGTTTTTAACTTTCAAGGGAGAGTGATTGGATGGATTACGAAGATGTAAGGAAAGGTATAGTTCAACTTATGAGAAAGGCAGAAACAGAACTACCAGATGATGTAATAAATGCGTTAAAACAAGCATATAAAATCGAGGATGGCGTGGCAAAAATACAGATAGATATCATACTTAAAAACATAGATTTGGCAAAAAAATCAAAACGTCCGATGTGTCAGGATACGGGCATTCAAACTTTTTTTGTAGAAGTAGGTGTAGAATTCCCATATATTAACAAAATTAAGGAATTAATCACAGATGCAGTGAAGGAGGCTACCAAGGAGGTTCCATTGCGTCCCAATACTGTTGATCCATTTACTCAAAAGAATCATAAAGACAACACTGGAGATCATATTCCATATATTACATGGGATCTTACCGAAGGTAGTGATGTACACATAACTGCTCTACCAAAAGGTGGTGGAAGTGAAAACATGAGTAAACTTGGAATGTTAAAACCAGGTGTCGGCATAGAAGGGGTAAAGGATTTTGTAGTAGAGGAAATGATAAAAGCCGGTGGAAATCCCTGCCCACCCACTGTTGTTGGTGTGGGCATAGGGGGCGGTGCAGACTTGGCATTAAAGCTAGGGAAAAGATCTCTACTCCGACCAGTTGGCAATCGACATAATGATAAAACCATTGCGGCAGTGGAAGAAGAGCTCATCAGACGAATAAATGATAGTGGTATTGGTCCAATGGGTCTTGGAGGAAAAACTACTGTTCTAGATGTACACATTGAGAAGGCGCATAGACATCCGGCTAGCCTGCCTGTTGGAATTGCAGTGCAATGTTGGGCCGGTAGAAGAGCAAAGATGATTATACATTCCAATGGAAGTTGGGAGG
>DAOWHD010000085.1 GCA_030641605.1 Thermoplasmata archaeon | reverse complement strand
ATGCGTATTGCAGAAGCGATAATACATTCGCAGAAGGATGGGGTGAACGTAAAAGCAGACAATCCAAATTGGATAGGCAGTTTCATTAGCTCACGGGCTACACCAACAGCAACCCGTTGTGAGGGAATTATTGCAGCATATCATCTGGCTACCGATTTTGGCAATATTACTACGGCAAAGAAAATTCTCAACTCCATAAAGTTAGGAATCAAATTTCAGCTACAAATGCAGTTTACAGCAGAAAATGTCGTAGATTTACCAAATCCTCAGCAGGCATTGGGTGGCTTCAGTGATTATTTAACCACATATGATATTAGAATAGATTACGTCCAACATAATCTTTGTAGTATTCTTGGTCTATATCATATATTGAATGAAACAAGTACAAATTGAAATGCGGCATATTAACAGTCGTAAACATATTTACGTGCAAGTATTACAGCATGCATCTGATGTTGCGTAACATCAATTCTAAGAGGTGGTTCTTCTTTATGATTCATTATACCATCAATGGCAAGTTTGTCGGTTGTTGAATGATTCTGTAAATAGGCATTTGGCACTGGACCTGCTACCTGCCAACTGGTTAGTTTGTAAAGACCTTCATTAATAACAGATGCGAATTTTTCAGCGTGTTTTTCATCGCCTTTTTCAAGGGCTATTTTATAGGCATGAATAATCCCCTCATATGCATATCCTGTGTTTCTTGTACGTTCGAGTGTATGATGGACATCAATCATCCAATCTGCAAGATCAATCAAAACGTCAGAATAGTTCTCGGTTTTTTCCCAGCCAGATGTGGCAAGTTCAAAATAGGACATACAACCCCATTGGAAGAACCCTTTGGTAATTGGTGAATCGTTTTTGTAGAATAACTCGGGTTCCACAATATAATGATAGGTAGCATTTGCTGTTTCCAAGATGATAGGCTTTAGTTCATCTTTATCCATATATTTTGCAGCCTTAGTGAGAGCCAATAATGATTCGCCATCAAAATAAGGCGAGGGAGTTCCATAACCTGTACCATTTTTTAGATAATATGTTTCATGAAACAGGAAATTTTCTAAACGTATTGAAATAAGGAAATTTAAGTATTTGTCTAGATCATTTTCAAGTTCCTCTTGGTATTCTACATCAATGTTTTCAGCTGAACGTAGGAAATCAATAATTGCAAGACTAAGAAGTGCCATTGTACCAGTTTTACCAATATCATCATCAGGATAGGTTACCCATTTTCTTCCATCCTCTGATTCTGTAGAATAGTTTTTGAAAAAATTAAATCCTTTCTTAAGTACATTAAACAATGTATCGTTGGGATTATCATTATATATTAAAGCAACTCCCCACAATACTCCAGCTTGACGTACCTCATTATCAGCTCTATTCATTAATTTATTTTCCCAGTCGTATTCATAGTTGAAATTACCTTCAGGTTTCTGATTGTTTATAAGAAATTGTGTTCCGAGCTTGAGTGACTCATCTAAAATTTCGCATGTAAGTTTTTTTTGATCTGTTTCTATTTCTTTAGTGATACATCCATTTAAAAAGATATCTGCAATAATTATAAAACAGATGAATGTAACGAGATTGTAAATATGTTTATTATGCTTTTTCTTCATAAAGAACCACACTCATTTCATACTTTTAAAGATTTTTATCGTTTTATTGACAGTTTTTTCGAAAGAGACGGTGGAATTTTTAAATGAGTTTTGAGTTAATTTGGAAACCCCTAGATAAATTCTGTACTTTTAGTCTCTACAAATGAGGTTTTGTCAAAAAATTTTATTAGTGATTGTCTATTTATAGGTGCACCTTAATATTTGCTGTCTTCAATAATTTATTTTTGAACTCAACGATTCGTAGAGACTAAATAAAGAATAAAATCTTGGCCAAAGCTGCATTTATTTTTCTTTAACCTCAAACAGATTTCCAGAGTAATCCCTAACAAACAACAGATCTTTTCCTTCCCTTTTTACAATCATCGGTTCGATTTCATATTTTCTACAGCGACTGATAAATTCACTTTTGTCATCAACCTCTATACAGATATGCTCATAGCCATGTTTTTTACCTACTTGACCAACAAACACCTCAAATCTCATCTCATTGTTGTCATAGACCAATATATCCACATTTCCCTTAATCCCAAAAATCGCCTCAGACAGTTCTTCAGAAATTTCAAATTTTTTTGTTAGCGGAAGCCCCAACACATCTGTGAAAAATGTTTTTGCCCCCTCTTCATCATTGCACTCCAGTGCAACATGATTAAGCAAGGTTCTCTCTTCCATAATATCTTTCCTGCATTGAATAACATCTTATGCACTTGTAAAATCCAAGCATAGGGAAAAAATAGCTTAAATTATGTCCAGCTTCTTCCCCAACTTCTCAAATTTCTCCAAAGCAAAGTCAAGGTCTTCTCTTGTAAGACCTGCATTCATCATCGTTCTAATCCGTGCCTTGTCACGTGCAACCATTGGAAATACAATAGGCAATGCAAACACACCTTCATCGTACAAGCTATTGGAAAGCTCTTTTGCAACACTTGATTCTCCAACAATGACTGGAGTGATTGGTGTTTGGCTGTGTCCAGTATCAAATCCCATTGAACTTAGTTCTTTCTTAAAATATTTGGTGTTATCCCATAAGTTGTTCACATGTTTTGGTTCTGTTTCAAGAACCTCAATTGCTGCAAGCTGTGCCCCAGCCACAGCAGGAGGATGAGACCCACTTAAAAGCCATGTTCTTGATTTATTAAATGCAAAGTTAACAAGATCCTGACTACCTGCAATAAGACCACCCACTACACCAAACGCCTTACTAAAAGTACCCATTTCCACATCGATTTCTCCTTCTATTCCATAGTGTGCACCGATGCCTCGACCATCAGGACCGATTACGCCCTCACCATGTGCATCATCGACATAAGTCATCGCACCATATTCCTTTGCAAGTTTTACGATTTCATCCACTGGTGCAATGTCTCCATCCATACTAAAAACACCATCGGTTATAGTAAGAATTCTGTTGTATTTTTTATCAGCATCTTTTAGGGCTTTTTCTAATTCACCCATATTACAGTGCTTATAAACTGCTCGGTCTGCCTTAGTCAGTCTCACCCCATCGATAATACTACCATGATTGAACTCATCACTTATGACAATGTCGCCCTTGCCAACAAGCTGTGGTATAAGACCTGCATTTGCTGCAAAACCGGTCTGATAAATGAGAGAGGATTCTGTTCCCTTGAATTTTGCAAGTTTCTTTTCCACTTCCATATGAAGTTCCAGGGTTCCTGCAATTGCACGCACTGAGCCAGACCCTGCACCAAATTTCTTGGCAGCATCAATTGCCCCTTTTACGAGCCGTGGATGGTTGCTCAAGTTCAAATAATTGTTAGAACAAAGCATGATTACTTCTTTACCGTCAACCACAGAGTGAGGAGTGGATCCGGATTGCAATATACGTAGCTTCCAATCAAAATTATTCTTAACTAGCTCTTCATATTCCTCTTTCAAAAACGCTGTTGGGTTTCTTTTCATAAATCACTTACCTCCCACAAGGTTTTCCTATAAATCTTAGTGGTTTTTTGGTGAAATAATATAACTATATTAAAAGTTGTTGGTTTGTATCCTAACAACCCTACTTAAACGGTAGCCGATAACAACCATCATAAATTCCTTTAAAACAAACATATGATCCAATTTTTTATCACCAGTATCAACACGTATGACTGGTGTTGAAGCTATCTTTGATGGTGTTGAAACTACGATGATATTATCCAGCCCTATCTTTTTTATTACTGGAGGACTCAGCTGAAGATTGCCCCTACCCAAAATAAAGCCCTGTGCCCCTATAGGGCTAAGTATAATCTTAGTTTTTTTATGAGTCTTTAAAAGTTGTAAAAGCCCCTCTTCATTAAGGTCGGTTCCTACAACTCTTTTATTGCATACTGCATCAATGCCAAGAAGCGTATTGTCAAAACCCAGTTTCTTTGCTATGTAATCAATAGTTCCACCAGATCCAAACAAAAACATAAAATCGCTGTATTTTTCCATCTCATCCTCAATATGCTCGGTGATTTCATCCTTTATTTCGTCATCAGAGACCGAAGCATAACTGGTTTTTCCTACCTGCACATAGGTCGGCTCAACTATACCTTTTGCAATGCCAAACAATTGAATTTTCCATTCTCCCTTTCTGTAGAGCACCTCATCAAGATCCATAATCTCTGCATCACCAATAGTAAGCCTCTCGTTTACAAACTCGTGAAGCATTTTGGCTGCAGCACTTGTATTTATACCAAAAACGCCTGAATGCATCTTCACACCGGAAGGTACACCGAGAATCGGGACATTTTTACCAACCACTTCAAAAACATTTCGGGCAGTACCATCTCCTCCACAAAAAAGGATCAAATCAACATGTTCTTTTAGAAGGTTTTTGCATGCCTGCTCAGTATCCTCAGATGTTGTATCCTTGCCTGAGGGAGTATAAACAATTTTTCTCTCTTTTATGCTTACATTTTTTAGTTCTTCGCTACCCATCATTCCAGCACATGTGAACCATTGTATGCTATCTTTATTTGAATAATTTGATAAGTAATATCTAAGAGCATCCTCTGCCTTGATAGAAGCTGTTGGCGTTGCACCAAGTTTAACTGCCTCTTTTAAAACCCCATCAGTTCCCTTAAGACCAACTCTGCCACCCATGCCTGCGATAGGATTGACCACAAAACCAATTTTTGACTCCATTATCCTTCTGAACTCCAAAACAAGACCTTAATATTTAACACTATATACACTATACCCACAAAATAGCATAGAAAAAAGAAAAAGCAGCTGACATGTAATTGCCAGCATTAAAAACCGAACTTTTCTACTTCTTCTTAAGGTAAGGTAAACCCGTTCTCTTGTTTACACCAACAACCATGTTATCGGGCTTATCACATGGAGCGCCACTCTTTGGTTTTCTCTTGCTAAAGAAATAGATTGTCTGAGTTCTTCCGCCCTTGAGATTTACGTCTCTACTATACAATGTCCATCCTTCATATTCAAAAGCCATACTATCTTCACCTCTAGAAGCGAAATGTGCAATCTTACATTTAAGTCTTTCCTTATTATCCAGTATTAGTCTCTAATACCTTCACCACTTACGGTAAAAACAGCCTCACCTTCTGGAAGATGTGGTGAATCAATAAGCCTCGCGATTCTTTTTGGACCTTTGCTTTTACGCAAATAAATCCTAAAAGTAGCAGTGTGACCAACGATATGTCCCCCTATAGGTCGCGTAGGATCCCCAAAGAAAGCATCCGGTTTAGATGAAACTTGATTTGTAACACAGACAACACCATTGTTAAGGTCGCCCCATCTCAGAAGATCATGCATATGTTTGTTGAGTTTCTGCTGTCTATCTGCCAGTGCACCTCTCCCAATATATTCAGCACGAAAATGAGCAGTAAGTGAATCGACAACAAGTAAGCCAGTGGGTACCTCTTTAGATAGTTCTTTGACTTTCTCCACAAGAAGCATCTGATGACTTGAATTATATGCACGTGCAACATGAATATTTTCAAGAACATTATCTGGATCCAGCTCCAATGCCTCAGCCATCTGTACTATACGCTCCGGTCTAAAAGTGTTTTCAGTATCTATAAAAAATGCCTGTTTGTTTAATCCACCCAAATCTGTAGGTAGTTGAACTGTGACACACAACTGATGGACAATTTGTGTTTTAGAAGAACCAAATTCTCCAAAAAGTTCTACTATCGACTGTGTTTCAAAACCGCCTCCCAAAAGTTCATCAAGCGTCTTGGAGCCAGTAGTTATGCGACCCACTTTTGCCCTTTTTTCGAGAAGAGCAGCCCCAGTTTCAAATTTGCCAACATCTGCCTGTTTTCTTGCTTTTTGAATGATTTTTGCACCGGTTGCCTCCCCAATCTCAGCCGCATCTGATAACTCCTTAGGTGATGATACAGCTATACTCATAATATCACTATATCCCGCATCCCTCAGCTTTTCTGCAGTGGCAGGGCCCACACCCGGCAAATCATCAATCTTATCACTATCGTCTTTCCCCATGAAAATTCCCTTAGAGTAACGTAATTGATAAGGCATTTATAAAACTGTGGTAGAGGCTATTTAAAGTATTAATTGGCTTTATCTCAAAAGGCTTTCACTTTATCTATTGAAATTCTTATCCGATAAATGGGACAGATAAACGATTATATCCCAAAAATAATCAGCCAGAAAACAACATTGACAAATAACGCAAATAAAGCCAGTAGGAATCCATTAATCCACTCAAGTTTAAGTAAGTATTTTGCCACAAGTACATAGGACATAAAAATAGTGAACAGTGCCAACAATAATCCAATAATCTGTGTTCCAAAAATCAATTCGGAACTCAAGCCCACCAGACTAATAACCAGTAATGAAGTAAGGAAAATTTTCTTCGAGAAAATGAATATATCTTCATTTGTTATCCGCCCAAAACAATGCAGCAGATACATTCCAGCATATACTATGAATATGTTTATGCAAAAATCGATCAAAAAGACAAGCACAACCCAAACAACATTTAGACTGCTGGCATTT
>DAOWHD010000045.1 GCA_030641605.1 Thermoplasmata archaeon | reverse complement strand
GGTTCCAGGTTGGTATCTAAGAGATCTACGCGCCCGTTGGAAAGAAAGTATGCAATGAGAAATCATTCATCCTCTATACAATGAGACACACCTTTGCAACATATCTCTGTGAATACACCAAAGACATGAAAAAGGTAGCAAAACGACTTAGTCATACAAAATCAGACACAGTTGACAAATATGTTCACATTGCAGACTCGATCAAAGAACAAACTGGAAAACGCAATCTATTCGACCAAGCCATCAGATCGATGAAAAAATCGAGAGGATAACGAATTTATAAAAATGATCGAATATTAGATTGTTGGCAAAAAAGGCGTCAATCTAAAAATTTTTCTCCGAGAAATGCCAGTGGGCCCGCCCAGATTTGAACTGGAGTCTCTAGCTCCCAAAGCTAAAAGGATTGACCAAGCTACCCTACGGGCCCAGCATTTCTTTGAGTAACAGGCTTTCATATTTAAAAACTTTTATGAAATCGTAGCTGTTATCCTTCTGTATGGACTTTAACATTAAGAAGCCGACACACATTCTAGCACTACTCCTAGTTGCCGTTACCTTTCTTGTTTTTATTGTACTTCCAGTGCTTTCTTATTTTGGAATGCCCCCTTCAACTCAAACGGATCAAATTGGAGGTGTCTCAAATTCCTTTAGAATATTATTTGAAATAATTGTTTTATTCATTCAGTTGGCCTTTGTTGTTGTGTTATTCATTGTGGTTCCTCTTCTGTGGTATCGTTTGGTTAATAGATTTAACCTAAAGCAAATGCGTTCTCATTTGAAACTTCGAACTAGAGGTATAGACGAAGCTTTTCTATGGGGCATGCTGACAATGATATTTGCATTTGCAATAATTATTGCAATTGGTGCTGTAACGACGTATCTAGGTTTTGATCTTACAGATTCTAGTAATATTCCTGAGCTAGAATCATATTTTTCCTTGCCTTTGATGTTGGTTCTGATTGCCTTTCAGCCCATTGGTGAAGAGATATTTTTTAGAGGATTTTTGTTAGAAAAGTTTAATTCCCTTGTCGGAAAAGAAGCGGCAATTATTGTTACTGCTCTATTGTTTGGTATTGCTCATTTGTCATTTGGAAATGTTTACCCTGCTATTATGACTGCAGTAGTTGGACTCCTTCTTGCCTTTCTTGTGATTAAAACAAAAAACCTATACTCTGCAATTACTGCTCATATCCTATTTAATCTTGTTAGTTTTAGTTTCTATATGCTTGGTAAATCCATCTAGATTTAGCCGTTAATTCTATAAGGGAGAGTTATATCAATCTATTCAAAATTGCAGGTGAGGACCTTATGGAAAAAGAAAGAACATTCGTTATGATAAAACCTGATGCGGTTCAACGAGGCCTTATTGGTAAGATTATCTCTCGCTTTGAAAGAAAAGGAATCAAACTTGTAGCAATGAAGTTTGTATCGGTTAGTAAAGAGCTTGCAGAGAAACATTATGGCATTCATAAAGGAAAACCGTTTTTTGAGCCAACTGTGAAATACATTACTTCATCTCCTGTGGTTGCTATGATCCTTGAAGGAAACAATGCTATAGAGATGGTTAGAGGGATGATGGGAAAGACCGATCCTCAAAAAGCTGCCATGGGTACCATGCGTGGGGATTTTGGTCAGTTTATCGGTAGAAACATTGTTCATGGTTCTGATGGCCCAGAGGCTGCTGAATTTGAGATCAATCTCTGGTTTAAACCTGAGGAAATATCTAATTATACACGTATTGATGAAGAATGGCTGACAGAATAAATTCCATTCTTTTCTCCCTTTTTATTGCAAGCGAGCCGTTGACTTTATAATGGGAAATGCAATAATGCCTTAGTATGACATTTGATAGACAGACGCTTGTGATTCCAGACGAAACAAAGTTTGATGAACATACGATAATTACGAAGGGAGATGTGATTATTGGCGATTGCTGCTTACTTCAGTTCGGGGTAAAAACAGATGGTCGAATTTTTGTCGGAGAGCACGTCATAGTTGACGGTGATTTAGAGGCCACAAAAGACATTAGGACAGATGTTTTCTCACGCATAGGTGGCAACGTTAAAAGTGGAGGTAATGTATATCTTGGGGAGAAGGTAAAGCTGGGAGGAAAACTCTCACTAAAAGGAGATCTTGACGTTGCTGATAGTGTTGAGATGGATGAGGGATTTGAGGCGAAGGGGTGGATAAATATTCGCAGTCCTATCCCTGTTGTTATATATCTTTTTATATATCTTGCGCAACTATTAAAGATGGGGCATAGTGAAGAAATAGAACGACTTCTTGAAGAAATGGAAGAAAATGATGGAGGCACAATTCCAATTTCTGAGATATTTCTTTTCATTCCAAATAATTCCATTATAGGTGTTCAGAAATCCAAGGTAGATTGTAATCTTCGTGTTGGAAGAAAGTCTCACCTAATTGGAAATTATGACGTCAAAGGAAATGTGTATGTTGAGGATGATTCTGTAATATACGGGACTTTAAAATCCACTGAAGACGTATTTTGCGGCAAAAACACAAACGTCCAAGGAAATATCGACGCAAAGGGTGATGTGCGAGTGGATGAAAATGCCCATATTGCAGGAGACATATCTGGTGGAAAGATTTATCTATCCAAGATTGCATCTGTTGATGGTATGCTGTTTGCAAAAAATGGTATATCATTTGTAATGCCCGTTGAATCTGATACTGAGGAAAAGGTTAGACGATTTGAAAGTAATGTAGATATTTTGGATGAAGTAGATGAGATGTTGGAGTAATTAAAATGAGTATGCAGATAGGAATTGTCGGAAAACCCAATGTGGGGAAATCCACCTTTTTTAATGCAGCTACAGATGCACATGCCGAAATTGCAAACTATCCCTTTACAACAATAGATGCCAATCATGGAGTAATGTATGTTCGAAAGCCGTGTCCCTGCAAGGACTTTGGAGTAACATGCACTCCGCATAATTCTAAGTGTGTTGATGGGACTAGATTTGTTCCTATCGATGCAATAGATGTTGCAGGTTTGGTCCCCGATGCGTTTAAAGGCAAGGGGCTTGGTAACAAATTTTTAGATGATCTTAGACAGGCTCATGCTCTAATACATATCGTGGATGCTTCAGGAAGTGCAGATGCAGAAGGCAATCCTTGTGGACTTGGCGAATATGATCCGTTGAATGATGTGGATTTTTTGGAAAAAGAGGTTGTGTACTGGCTAAAAAGCATCATCAAAAAAAGCTGGGAGGATATTGCCCGAAAATGTGAAGTTGCTGGTGAAAAAGTTGACAAAATGCTTGCAGAGAAATTAACGGGTCTGGGGATAACGGAAGAGCACATACATGGTGCCATCAGAACGTTAAATCTTGGTACGGATAAGCCATCAAAATGGACAGATGACGAGTTACTAAAGCTCTCAGGTTATATTAGAAAAATCAGCAAGCCGATGCTTATAGCGTTTAACAAAAGTGACATTGCACCAGATGCTACGATGGCAAAGTTAGAGGAAATTGAAAAACAAGGATATGTTGTTGTTCCTACAAGCGCGGAGGCTGAGCTTGCCTTGACTAATGCAATGAATAAGGGTTTGATTGATTACAATCCAGGCAGTAGCGATTTTAAAATCTTAATGGAATCTGATCTCAGTGAAAAGCAAACTAAGGCACTTGAATATATCAAAACACATGTTTTACAAAAGTATGGCTCCACAGGGATTCAAAAATGTATAGAAAAATCGGTTAAAATGTTGGATCTTATTGTTGTATACCCTGTAGAAGATGATACTCACCTCACTGATAAGGAAGGTAGAATCCTGCCAGATGCCTATTTGATGCCACGCGGAAGTACGGCAAAAGATTTGGCTTACAAGGTTCATACCGATATTGGGGATCATTTCATAAGGGCAATAGATGCAAGAACACATCGCGTTATAGGTTCAGATCATGAATTAAAAGATGGAGATGTCATTAGAATCGTGGCAGATTCTTAAAAAGTGTTGTCGTTTGTTTGTTTTCCTTTTACTAACTTTGTGATAATTCGTGGATTACACAATAATTTGATCTCTACAGGATGCTGTAGTTGCATATATACAAATATATATCTTTATTTGACCTGCATATGCATCTGCGAAATAGCTTTTTATATCTACCTCTCATTTATCCATCTTGGGATCACTCGACTAAAAAATTTGTTTTAGGAGGAGAAAAGTTGCCGGGAAAAAGAATCAACAAAAATAGAAATTTTACAAATTTCGCCAATAAAAAAATATCACTTGAAGATATTCCATTAAAAACAATGAAAGTTACTATTTATGCATTAAGATGGATTTTCCTTCTAATCTTTTTGTTTATTACTATTGGAATCTTTGTGTTATTTTTAACAGGTGGACAGAACTATATGCAAATCATACTTGGATACAGCATTGCAGGATTTTTCACATTTTTCATGGGATATTTTGGGTGGATACTTGCGCAGGGTATAATTGAAATGGTGACCGGTAAAGGATCTAAGGAGGAGCGTACCTTTTCTTATTATTTTAGTAAAAAGGATAAATATAGATTCTAATTTCCTAGGCAGCATTTGTTTGATGTACTAACCATTTATTTAGTGAATGGTACTACTGGATAACGTTTGGAGCGTAGCAGTATGATAATATTTGACAATCACCTTCATCTTAGAAGAGATGGACGTTTTCTAGATGCTGTAAATGACTTTAAGAATGCTGGAGGCACACATTTTGTTTTGTGCCAGTTGCCAATGACACGTTTGGTAATTAAAAATAAAGGCTATGGTGTATGTTATCAAGAGACCTTAGAGATGGCAGAAGAAATACGTTCTAAGACTGGCATTGGAGTCTTTGTAACTGTAGGACCATATCCTGTTGACTATCTCAAATTGAAAGAAAAATTTGGACGAGAAGAAACAATTCGAATAATGAAAAAAGGCATGGATATTGCAGCAAATCTATGTGAAGAAGGTCAATGTATAGCTATTGGTGAAATTGGCAGACCTCATTTCCCAGTAGAAGAACAAGTAATGAATGATTCAAATGAGATTCTTTTTTATGGAATGAAAAAAGCAAAAAATGCAGGTGTTCCTGTAGTGTTGCACACTGAAAGCACAACGCCAGAACAATGTAAAGAACTTTCAGAAATGGGGGAAAAGGCAGGCCTACCTCCACATAAAATTGTTAAGCATTACTCCCCACCGTTAATACTAAAAAACGAAAACTTTGGCCTCATGCCTTCAGTATTGGCAAGTAAAAAAAATATTTTTGCTGCTATAAAGAAAGGTGCACGTTTTATGATGGAGACTGACTATATTGATGATCCTCGTAGACCCGGGGCTGTTTTAGGTCCTAAGACTGTTCCTAGAAGAACAATGGAATTGATAGAAAAGGATATGGCTACAGAAGAACAAATCCTAAAAATTCATAAAGAAAATCCAGAAAAGACATATGGGATAAGCTTGGATTGATATAACCTAATTTATACGTAATACTGAAATTAGCCTATGTATTGTAGGTCCTCTGGTTTATCCATGGATGTACCTTCCATTTCCTTTAATTGTTGAGCAATTTGCTCTATTTCTTTTGCCTTTTCTTCTAGTGCGGAGAGATTTACATCGATGTTTGTAATTTTCATTAGTATTTTTAAAACTGCTTTTGCGCTTTTTGGATCTACCAAATAGCCTGGTGTTTCGCCCATGAAACAGGTCCCTTCAAAACCTCTTAGTTTGCCTAAACCTAGCAATAGTCCGCTGGCCCCTACAATTCCACCGCCGGGCTCGTTTTTCCTAAATACGGCGCCATATTTTTTCATTTTTTTCACAAGGCGTTTGTCGGTTGTTGCGCATAGAACCTTTGGGTTCTTTACTTCATGTCCTAGGCCGTATCCGCCTAGCGTGAACATCTCTTTTACGCCAAGTTTCTCAACAACATCAAGTATTTTTTCAGCAAGTTCATATTGTCCCTGTGAGGAAAGTCCTTGATAATCTCCAGTTAAGAGTACAAGGTCTCTTTGATTTTTCTTTTTTGCTTTCCAGTAGTAAAACTCATTTTTCACAAGTTCAGTAGTACCATCTGAGTTTATGAAAACCTGTGGTGGAAAATCTTTGCAGTACATTTCTGCAAATTTAGATGCGTTGACACTATCGACTAGATGCTCCACTGCCAGTTTCCCTACATTGCCAATTCCCGGGAGTCCCTCTATCAACATAGGATTTTCTAATTTTGGTTTCTTAGCAATGTTTTTTACAGTAACGTAATCCATTTTATCATGTCCCTTTTTCCTGTTTCTTTAATTCCCTTCTATATTTTCCATAATGGTCCTGTGGGGAAAACCGAGGTGGATATTTAGATATAGTTTTTTCACTACATTTAATGCAAATATCATCCAATGTATATTCCTTGCAATTTTTACAATAACGTAGATTGGACATTTACTCTTCTGCCTTACGATGAAACTTGAATTCACCATCATATTTTTCGATTTCTTCCTCAACCCCTTCCACTGCCTTTTTCATTTCACTCTCGGCTACTTTATAATCGGGGGCTTTAACAGTGATCATATATTGAGGTGCTCCAATATATTTTATCTGGATTTCTACATCTTCAAATTCGCTTTGCTCAGCATTTGAAAGCGCATCACGAATATGGTTGACACCATCGGGGAGCCAAGAGTTAACATCAAGATATCCTGTTATCTCGACAAATTGAATAGATATGTTCTCTTTTGCTAGTGCCTTAAATTCGTCTAGCCATTCCCCCTCAAAGCCGTCGTTTTTTAGTATTTCTAGATCGTATGCTGTTTCTTCAAAGGCTGCGTATAATGTTCCATATTTGCTGATTAAGTCATTTCCAAAATCTTTGTAACATTGATCTACGGGTTTATTTAGCTTTTTAGCAAGCATCCCCATGAGTCGTTCTGCCTTTTGACCTTTTTTCCATTCCTTTATTTTGCTTCTTTTTTGATGGTCATTTACTCGTTTGAGTGAGAGATCGACATGCCCTTTGGATTTGTCAGTGCCCACTACTTTACAAACAACTTTTTGTTTCTCTTTTATGTGGTTGCGAATTCGCTTGACCCAACCGCTAGCTACCTCTGCGATATGAATAAATCCTTCTCTATTGGGATATTCATCCAGTGATACAAACGCGCCATAATTCTGAACCTTTATGACCGTGCCTAAGACAAATTCTCCTTCATCTGGATAATCCTTTTTTATCATGTCGTTATACCTTTGCTTTATTCTATGGCCTCTAAGATCTCACCTTTTATCTCTGCTTTTCCACCTTGAGGTACGGCTATTTTACTGCCACAGATGTGGCAAAATACTGTACTACTGGCCTTGTTAAATAAAACTTGTTCATTCTCACAATCCTTGCATCTTACCTTGATGAATCTACTTTCCGTCTTTTTCATATTTTACCCGCCTATTTCAAACTTTTTTGCCCTTTGACTTGCAGGCTGGTGACTCTTTTTACATATTGTACATGTATACTTCAATGCTATGCGTCTGCTTGTTTTTTCGCGCCCCTCTGGTTTAGGTCTTGGAAATCCTCTATATCCTCGCATAACACGTCTAAATCTTCGCTGCCCTTGTTTTAGCTCCCCTGCTTTTTTCTTTTTTATTCTGTGCAATTCATGTATTGTATGTGTTTTACACGTAGGACAGTATCTTTTGATTTTCCTGGGTCGTTTCATGTGGATCTCCCTTAATATCTACTTAGAGTAGACTGGTAATAAGGAGGTAATATAAAAATGTAAGCTACCGTTTTAGTACCCTCAAAAGTAGAATTAGAATTGAAAAATATGGCATGAAACTAAGATATAACTAGCTTTCCGATATGAAATGCTAATTTAAATTGATACTTGTAGAGGAAATCAAGGTTTTGAGATGTACTTGTGAGCGATGTGGATAGATGGATAACATAGAGTGGGGTACATTCCAAAGATATGTCAAAAATGTAAAAGTCTTTACTGGGATTCCAAAGAAAAAATCTTCATGATCGCTGTTCTAGAAAAAGGTTCTATTTCTAAACGGCTTTATTGGCCGATAAATACGCGTAGGATTATTAGTGCATTTGTAAAGTAATTTTGATGCAGTCTTGTTGCACAAAATTATAATTCTTATAATTGATAAATCAAGTTCTACCTATAGAAATTACCTAATTGACTATCTATTTCACTTGCAATTTTTAGCATTTCAGAAAATATTCTATCGATGTCTTCTTTTACTTCCTCTATACTTTTTTGTAAACATTGACGTCTAAGTCTATATGCGTTTTTATCTCTGATAATAATTCCTGCATTAATAAAACTGTTTAAATGATGAACGATTGCTCCCCTTGTTAATTCAAGTTGCTCTGCCATTTGATCGCTAGTAAGCCCTTCTGATTTATGACTTTCTCTAACGAGTAATCTGAATATTTTCCCTGCAGTATTTTGTTTGTCTCTTGGAGAAAAATATCCAAATGATCTACAAACAAAATCAATATCATCCTTTAGACTTCCTGCAGGTGGCGTGTTTATTTTTTTAATAAGGATTCTTCTCGCCATGTATAATAAATAAGCTGTTTCGATTATTTATATTTTTCTAGCAAAAAGCTAATTTTGTTAACGTTAACTTAACTAAACCAAAAAGTATTTAAACAGGTACTGACATATGTATCTCGTTGGCTTTAAGCTAACAAAATAAAAGATAAACTAACAAATGGAGGTAAAAAGAAATGGACCGAAAATGGAATATTTGGGACCAAATGCAAAGAATGCAGGAGGAAATGGATAGAATGTTTGAAGGCTTCACAGGCTTCGGACCGTTTGGAATCTATGGGTCAAGAGACGCACTACCAAGCCACACCGAAAGTGATATAGTATCCAGCAATTACAAACGACCACTCGCAGATATGTGGGAAACCGATAAGGATGTTCTAGCTACCTTAGAAATACCTGGAGTAACAAAGGAGGACATCGACATAAACGTAGTAGGTGATTCACTAGAGATAACGGTAGAGAAAAAAGAGGAATTAAAAGAAGAAGACAAAAAACAAGGAATGTATCGTCTTGAAAGAAGATATGGCGGATACTACAGAAACATATCTCTTCCTGAGAATGTTGATCCTGATAAAATAAAGGCAACATATGCAAATGGTGTTTTAGAACTAAGAATGCCAAAAGTAAAATCCCGTAAAAAAGGAAGGTCTATCAAAGTCAATTAGACCTTTTTCTCCATTTTTTAGATTAAATTATCTAACTTAAGGTGATAGAAATGAAAGATGATAAAAAAAATAATCAAATAAAATTAACAGTAGCAGAAGCTCTGCAGATGGATGTTGATCGAGGAATTGCACGAATCCCCGATGACATAATGAACAAGTTTATG
>DAOWHD010000086.1 GCA_030641605.1 Thermoplasmata archaeon | reverse complement strand
GAGAAAATGAATATATCTTCATTTGTTATCCGCCCAAAACAATGCAGCAGATACATTCCAGCATATACTATGAATATGTTTATGCAAAAATCGATCAAAAAGACAAGCACAACCCAAACAACATTTAGACTGCTGGCATTTTCTAAACCCACAGAAGCTAACTCCAGATCTGGATAAACAGGAATTGGATTTCCAATGACCATGATTATAAAAATAGCTTGGAAAAGCGTGATAAATGCCAAAATAGAAACATATCGGAAACTATAATTCATACATTAATCATAAACCGACACCATGTATAAAAATGGGCAACCTTGAAAAAGATTTTTACCCAACTGATAGGAAAATTATCCTACGCTAAAAATTGGCCACTTGCTATAATCCCAGTTCACTGTTCAAGTGTGGCATGACGCTTTCGCATGGTTTCTTCAGTCTCTTGTTTGCTATCCAAAAGATCTGCGACAATACCATCTAACAAAATCCACACACTTGCCTCAAAAAGAGTCCCTAGTGGAGCATATCGCTTCCTTTCAGAATCCCTACAACTTGCAGAGATAAACAATGTTACATTTGCATATTTTGCTATCCCTGATTTTTTCTTGCCGGTGATAGAAATTACACTAGCTCCAAGGTTATGAGCAATCTCAGCAGTCATCACAGCAGGAATTGTTTCACCAGAACCCGATACAATTACTACAAGATCTCCCTTCTGCACCGGAACAGTAATAGTTTCGCCGATGACAAAGGCCTGAAAACCAAGATGAACAAGTCTTATAGCAAATGCCTTTACCACAAGTCCAGACCTGCCTGCTCCATAGACAAATATGTGATTAGAACTAAAAAATAAATCTTTTATCGCATCAAAATCATTCTGAGATATATGATCTAAAATATCATTTACCTTACGCAAAATATATTTAACCGATTCGTTGAAGGCAGCTTTTTTGGCCATGGAATCCCCCAGAGACCATAATAATTAACTCTTTCTCCATCTCTTCTTTTCAATATCGCGGTAATCAGCCTCTTCTCTACCTGTTCTTTTCATAATAGCCTTCTCAACCTGCAATCGCATATAGACCGCGTCATGCTCTAAAAGAGGCGATTCCGAAATTAAAGTCACATTGTAATTGTTTTCAAGAATGACATCAATCAAAGGAGTAAGAGGCATATCCCCTTTCTTAATCGGAAGATGATACTGTTCACTACCATTTTCATATAACACGCCTGTAACGTGGATAATGTACTGTTCTAATTTTAGTTTTTCCAACTTTTCAAAAATCTCTTCAAAATCCTCCTGTTTTTTGAGAGAGCCATCACCCCTTGCATGAATATGGGCTACGTTTATAATCGGCACAACATTTTTTACATTACTACAAACATCTATTACCTCATCCAAAGTTCCAAAAACCTTCCGCTTGCCCATTGTTTCAATACCTATCTTTGTTTCAGTCTTTTCTTTTTTAAGCATACGTTGTAGTCTTTTGACATTTTTAATAATATTTTTCAATGTCTTTTTCTCGTTTTTATCCCCATAGTATCCAGGGTGAAGAACTACTGTTTTTGCCCCCATTTTATCTGCAAGTCTAGCCGAAAATAATGCCTTTTTAAAACTGAGATCAAGCTCATCATCATCCGCAAAATTAATGTAATACGGCGCATGAACATGCAACTCAACATCATTTTCCGTAGAATACTCCTTCATAAATTCTGCTTCTTTATCTTCCATGACATACAATCCGCGAACAAACTGTATCTCCATAGCATTCAAATCAAGAATCTCTTTTGTATAAACCAAACCATCTTTGTTTGTTCTGCCTTTACAGGAAAGAGGTATTCCTGCTTGTCCTATCCTTATCATAAATAGTATCTCCCACCAGAGCAGTCTACTTTATTCTATTTATTCCCTATAATAAACTTTCGTTTTTCTTCGATTGGAAAAAATTATGCCAGCTCCTCTAAACGGCTCATAATGTTCCAAATAAGGGTTCTCCCATGCAGCGGTATATTGGGATCATTTGCTAATTCATCAAGTCGAGATGTAGCAGAGGCTACCCGAACATCCAAAGGATCCAATTCTCTGAGTAAAGCAGTCTTGATCTCTTCCGCCCCTCGTCTAATATTTCTTGGAATGGAATTATCCTCATTAAGCATATCTAGTCCATCACATACTTGTACAATTATGTCATTTGGCATGACCAATCATTCTCCAGTAGTTTTTATCAGTGTAACATAGCTTAGGATAAAAATATTTGGTATGACCTATTCCTCGACATATCGAACATTCAGAAGTTCAAATATTTCAGAAGCAATACGTTTTCCTACGCCATTAACCTCCTGAAGTTCCTCTTCAGATGCAATGACAATTGCCCTAAGGCTTCCAAAATGATCAAGCAATCTTTTAGCAATGACAGATGAAACATTGGGAAAGCCTTCTACAACAAACTGCTGCCGTTCCCTGATTGACATCGAGGTTTTTTCTCCACGTATGGCAACTGATTTCTTGTCTTTTCTTTGCTCTCTTTTGGCCATAACCTGCAGCAAATCAGCAGTCTCAATGCTGTCCTTAGTAGTAAGTATGGGAATGCCAAAATCTACAACTATTGACACAAAACTCCCAAAAATTGCATTGTGACTTATATTGCGCTTAGTTAAAATACCTTCACCCTCTAAAATGAGAACCGGCCTTGAATAGGCATCTCTTAACCTCGATATCTGCGAAAATAGCTTACCATCTATTAAAGAATTTAAAAAATCATCCACACTCTTCCGTTCAACACCTATACGAGATGACAGAACATAATCTCCGACATCCAATTGCTGCGGTTCAACAGACACTCCATTGACTGCAAGGTTTCTTATCACCTGTGAACGGTACTCTCGGTTATCTACAATAATTTTTACCTGTGCATCTTTCTTTTGATAGTCCATTAACGTTTTCTGATCGGAAGTTTCTCTGATTCTTTTCTCATATATTGATTTCCCCTCCGAGAATTTTTTACTGAGTTTGGAACGAAGCATTTCAAGTTCAGTTCTCATACGTTTCTCTCTTCTCTTTGATGCCCAATAATAACCCTCATCAGAAGTCCCCTTGGTAATAAGTATAATAACATTTCCTGTCATCTTACGTCCAGTTCGCCCTCGTCTCTGTATATTTCGTATTTCTGAAGGAATAGGTTCGTAAAATACCACCAGTTCAGTAGAAGGTATATCAAGCCCCTCTTCGGCTACAGATGTTGCTATCAGTACGTTGTATTCTCCTCCCTTAAATTTTTTTATGACTTCGGCCTGCTGTTTTTGTGTAAGACCTTTATCTTTATCTCTAGAAGCTTGCCCAATAAATCTTACAGAGCGAGCATTTTCAACATCCTCAAGTATTTTAACCACATATGAGGACGTATCCCGATAATGAGTAAAGACAATAATTCTTGAATCTGGTTTTTCATCCAATTGATTCTTTACAATCTTTACAATTTCCTGTAATTTGGGGTGCTCTATATTAAGGGATTTAACGTATGCAACAGCCTCTAGTATGTTATTATCAGCCATAATTGCCCTTGATGATTTGCTGCTGCCCTTGGAACTAGCTTCCTTTCCAATTCTTTGAAAATAGTTTTTCAGGGCGTTTACGCCCTGCGTCTGGAGAAGTTCTATGGCATAATGTATCTTTAAAGCCTCACTCTGAATAGACGCAGCTTTAAACAACACTTTTGGAGGGTTTACTCTTGATCGGATTTCCCCCTGTATCCTCTTCTGTGCATCCAAAAGTTTCGTTCGAGTTATGCTAGCAACCGATGATGAGTCAATCACCCCTACATTTTTCAATATCTTCAAGCGTTCAGAGAGAACCTTACGAAGTATCTGTATGGTATATGAAAAATCTCTTGGTAACGACACCTCTTTCCAACTTATTTTCATTTCATGCACATATGGCCTGACATCTTGGTCATATTTTGTCCGAATCTCAATATGATTAATGTCAAGATTTTCGCAAACATCCATTATCTTTGAGACATCGCTTCCAGGAGATGCAGTCATGCCAAGTACATGTCCATTCTCCCTTTGTTTCCCATACATTTCAGAAATAAAAACATAGGAATACTTGCCTACTGCATGATGTGCTTCATCAAAAACTATGAAAGATGTGTCCTTTAAGTCAAGTCTTTTGGATAAAAGATCATTTTCTATCACCTGTGGCGTAGAAACAATGATTTTGCTTTTGCTCCATAGTTCTTTTCGTTCTTCCGGCGAAATTTCTCCAGTAAAAACCACAATGGATTCTTCATCAATTGTCAAAAATTGTTTTAAGAACTGTGCATGCTGTATCACTAGAGGTTTTGTTGGGGCTAAAAACAATATTTTATCATTTTCGCTCTCATTTTTAAGTTTCTTTGCCATCAGTATCAATGCTACAACAGTTTTTCCAAGGCCAGTAGGCAAAACAAGCAGTGTATTCTCTTGGGAAGATGAATCAGCTATATTGATCTGATATTCTCTAAATTCAACACTATTTGGCGTTATAAAGTCGTATTTAATGTACACAGAAAAGTGAATGCAAATAATGCTTTTAGTATATTTGGGACGATGGTTGATTTATTCAAAACAATTATAATGCAGGTGGTGGATTCACACATGGTGAATCAAGATGCTTGAGATATTTGGAAGCTTACCTTTATGGGCCATTATTCTTGTTGGTGTAATAGTTGTAGTTATTGCCTGGAAAATAATCAAATTTGCATTAAAAATTCTTCTAGTGTTGATAATTTCTTTTGCCATCATGATGGGTCTAGATATACTAGGCGTCTTTGATGCTCTTCAAAAATTACTATCAGGTATTATCTAATTGTCCCTTCTGTTAAACGAAACGAAAAAAATCTCTTTGTCTACCAATTCTAGCGTCCCAAAATTACTATCTTTTTGATATTTATTTTTATCATCAAGCATTATTAACCTCGCCCCGATACCCCGATGAAAGATCCACTATATAACTCTTCTTCTTTTGTTTAATTGAGCGGAAAATTAACACATTGATT
>DAOWHD010000029.1 GCA_030641605.1 Thermoplasmata archaeon | reverse complement strand
TTGTATGCATCATGACATTGAAATATTACCAAATGGAAATATTTTGGTGATTGCTTGGGAATATAAAACTGCTGAAGAGGCTATTATTGCAGGTCGTAATCCTGCGTCACTTCATACTGAGGAACTATGGCCGGATCACATTATTGAGGTTGAGCCAACAGGTACCAATGGGGGAAACATTGTTTGGGAATGGCATGTCTGGGATCATCTTATCCAAGACTATGACCCTGCGAAAGAAAACTATGGGATTGTAGCAGAACATCCTGAATTGATTGATATTAATTTTGGACCCGGACATGCTGACTGGAATCATATAAATTCAGTTGACTATAACGAAGAATTTGATCAAATATTGTTAAGCTCACACAGTCAAAATGAGATTTGGATAATAGACCACAGCACTACTACTGAAGAAGCAGCAGGTCATACCGGTGGTAGATATGGAAGTGGTGGCGATCTTCTGTACCGGTGGGGAAACCCACAGGCATATCGTGCCGGAAGTCCAAAAGACCAGAAGTTCTTTGGGCAACATGATGCTCAATGGATTGAATCAGGATGTCCAGGCGAAGGCAATATTCTGGTATTTAATAACGGACACAGAAGCCCAGATGGACAATTTTCTTCAGTAGATGAGATTATACCGCCTGTAGATGAAAATGGTAATTATCATAAGATGTCTGAATCTGCGTTTGGTCCAAAAAAACAGGTATGGATTTATACAGCTGAACCCCCTACCGATTTTTATTCTGGCCATATTTCCGGTGCCCAGCGTTTACCTAATGGAAACACACTTATTTGTAGTGGAGCAGATGGTATTTTCTTTGAAGTAACATGGGATAAAGAGATAGTTTGGGAGTATGTTAATCAAATTCCAGATTTATTTGACAATCATGTATTTAAAATCCGTCGATATGCACCAGATTATCCGGGATTAAGCAACTTATTCGACTGACACTTTTCAATAATTGAGATAGTAAAAATGGAATGTACCTTCACTATAAATTTCACCGATGCAGTCAAGATGATTCTATTTTCCTCCCAATCGTTTCCAATTGACAGGATAATATTGGTTTTAAGCGTCTTTTTCGTAGATGAGTATGAAAGCCTGTATGCACATGTCATCAGTTACTTGCTACGGCAAGACATTCCGATAAGGGATATAAAGGAAGGTTTAATAAATATTAAATATTAAATAATATAATTATAGCGGAGTAGCTATGTTAAGGAATAAAAGTAGCTATGTTTTCAATTCTGATGTAGCTGAAACCAGAAACATTTCGTCTAATGTCGGAATATCACTTGTGGCTACTGTAAAAGATTTCAAGGATTTTTTCCGAGTCTCTTGGTTTATATATCGGGATGATATATATTGGATTCCACCATTCTGGATGGAGATCAGAGATTTTTTTAAGAAAAGAAATCCCTTTTGGACGCATGCTGAAGCACGACTTTTTGTTGTCTATCAGGACAATATTGCAGTTGGTAGAATTGCTGCTATTATCGACCATAAATTTTGTGAAACGACTGGAGAAAAAGTCGGTTATTTTGGGTTTTTTGAATGTATAAATGATTTCACGATCGCTTCGGCGTTATTTGAAGTCGCTGAAGAATGGTTGGCATCAAAAGGAATGTCTTTGATGCGAGGACCAATTAATGGCAGAATTGATTTAGGATGTGGTTTTTTATATGAAGGTTTTCACTTGGCGCCATCCATCCTTTCATCCTATTCACCTAAATATTATTTAGATTTTGCAAAGAAATATGGAATGAAAAAATTGCGGGATCAATTGATTTACTGGCTTGATCTAACAAAACCGATCCCTGGCATCCTTGAAAAGACAGCCGAATGTTGTAATAAAGAGGGTGTAAAAATTCGTAGGTTTAAACATTTACGGGCTGGAACGGAATTGAAATGGTGGATTAAGCTGATGAAGGATTTGTTTTCAGAACATTGGGGTTACGTTCCTGTGTCTTACGATGAAGTGAAAATGAGATTTGGGATCAAGCAATCCAGGTGGTCTGTTGATTCTCGCCTCTTTTTAATCGCTGAGGTTGATAATAGGCCTGTTGCCTTTATTTGGGCTACTCCAGACTACAATCAGGTATTCAAAAAAATGAATGGAAAGTTGGGAATCAATGGAATTTTAAAATTCTTATGGCACAAGAGAAAAATTAACCAAGGTAAACTTAACCTTATTGGTGGCAAGAGAGAATATTGTAACCAGGGCATTGCCTCATATTTGAATTATTGTGCAATGTTGGAGATGAAGAGGAGAGGATATGCTGGTGCAGAGATCGGATGGGTTGATGAATTTAATTCTGCGTCACTGAAAATTATAGATAAAACTGGTGCAAGATTGTACAAAAAATTTCGGGTTTTTGAGAAAGATATTCAAGTTGACGAAAAGGGGATTGCTCATAAATGTTGAGGGTGCTTCGGTCAAGATTGTTGTTTTATTTCATGTTGGCAAACCTTGTGGTGATAGTGTTTTTGCCGATGAACTCGATATCATATGAAATGCCCTGGTGGGATGATGATTGGTCATTCAGCCAAGAGATAAATATACCAATAGATACAAACACTGAAATTGCAAAATATCAACCAATTGACATCGGAATTGAATTCGACAATATCTGTTGGGCAAAGAATACTGCAGAACATTCAATACGAGTGTGCTGTTGGGATGGTGCCTCTTTCCACGAATTGGAATCTCAGATTTATAATTTAGAGCAAATTGATGAGAAATATATTGCTGCATGTTGTCTTGTTTTTTTAATCCCTGAGTTTGCCAATGGAAAAGAAAGATACTTTGTTTATTATGACGACTCAGAAAAATCTTCACCTGATTACATGGATCATGTGGACATTGAAGAATCGTATTATCATTATGAACCAATATCGGGATATCCTCTTGAATCGCATTTTTATAAGGTAATCGATGATGATTACATAATATATGCAGTTTCGCAAGATGGACAGTTTATGGGCTATAATACAGGTCAGCATGTGACAAAAATGCTCGATAAAACTACAGAGGTTTTACCAAAAAATGGAGATTTATTTGCTGCATTTGACTTTAAATATTGTTATGAAGAAGGTCTTTTTGGCTATAGTTCTACAAGTCAACGATTGGTTTCAAAGGAAATTCTTGTTGATGGTAATTTAATGTTGGAATTTGGAATTGTTAGCCGATCGAAATTTGATGATTTGCAAACCACTGCAACATACAAATATTATCACTGCCCATCATCAACCACTAGAATACATACTCATGTAACACATGAAACACTAAAGGAGGTCGAAGTCTATTCAGAAGCGAATACAGATGGTACCTATGCTTCGCTGCAAAGTGGCGGTGTAAAAAGCAATTCAATTGAAGATTTAAACATCGGTCAAATCCTGCCATATATGCATTTTTTTAATGAGATGGATAGTATAACAAAGTATTCTCTAGATATGGATCCGGAATACATACCAGAGGATCCAGACATTAGAATTTTAAGTGTTCAGGATGATGTTGATCTTGGTAAATATCCATGGATATCATTTGATGAAGGAGACGCTGGGCTCTCTCATTCTGTAATTTTTAATTCAAACAATGTTGTAGTATCAGGAACTGATGAAAGAGATGGACTTCAACTCAATGCATTTGAAATGGACTACCCGCATCTTCCAGGACTTGAAAATAATATTGCAACAATGCAGATTTGCAGAAATTCTTATGAAATAGGTGATAGCCATGACCTTGTAATACCAGAAGATTTTGTTGTTGAGTTTGATGCAGAGTTTTTCTCTTCAAAGACTAAGGGTTTTAATGTTCTCAATGAAGAAGCAGAAATCTTTCAAGAATTAGTAAAAATCAAACCACAGTCAGATGGAGATTTTACTGAAGCTTCCGATGAAACGGAAAAATATACATTATCCGTTTTAGTTCATTTTGCACCTTCGGTTCCCATGGGTTCAAGTCTTTCTGTTTTACTTGGTAGAAATTTTTCTTACATCAGTGCTGAGCTCTATAAAAATGATGAATACATCTATTCTGGAAGCACTGTAAGGTTACCAATGAAAGCTATGGGTGATTTTGATGAGCTAAATCTCATTAAAAAAATCGGTGCTACTTTTTCTTCTTTTGATTGGAAAAACATGTCTTTTTTCAAAAAGATAGATTTCCTTGGTTTAGAGCCAGGAAAATATGTTATAAAGATATACAAGGAAAATCCTCTGTTTGCGCAAGAGCATCAGTACATTGCCTTTGCAACTGTTGATCTAAAAGAAGAAGAAAAAATTCATATTTCATGTCGATCCCAGAGGAGTATGGGCATTAATATCACCGATCAAAATGATAACGGAGTTGAAAATGCAGAGGTGTTATTACAAAAAGATAATTTTACTATAGCAAAAAATATCACTGATAAAAATGGGCAGGTTGAAATAAAAGCTCCTGGTACGTCAGAACCATATATGCTTAGAGTTTTATACAACGGATTCATTGTTTATGAAGAGCCTGTTAAATTAGGTGCTTTAGGACAACTTTTTTCATTGAAAAAATCAATCAGTATTGAACGATACAATTTTTATTTGGAAGTTTCAGATACCTGGCAACTATCTCCAGAAATAGAACTGAACCCTTTGATTGTTAATGAAGAAGATGAATCTATTGTGATTCATGCAGAAAAACTTTCAAACGGCATTTATCTCTTTACGAATATCACTCCTGCTACCTATCGACTTATGCTGAAATATAAATCATTTACCTTGGAAAAAACCGTAGAAATCACAGGCAATGAAGAGTTAAAACTTGAATTCCCAGCTGAATTTAATATTGATTTAAAAATTCTGGATTCCAGAGGGATTCCATACACCGGTACAAAAGTAACACTGACAAGAAGTGATAAAAAACTGGAACTTCAAAACGAAGAATCTGAAGTATCGGTTTCTATCCCACCTGGGGCCTACCATGTTGAAATCTACAACGAAGGCAATCTGGTTGGATCCAGAAACATCGATGTTTCTGCTGAAGGGAAATTTGATCTTATAACAAAGCATGAACCGCTTTTTCCAACACTACTGGTAGCGGTTAGCATTCTTCTAATTATACTTTCCTTAATTCTTTCATATGTAAAAAAAGAGAAGATGTATTTTCTAACAATGTTACCAATTTCTCTTGTGATTATAGCTGTTGTTTCTTCATGGTGGACAATACATGGTTCTTTGCAACAATTGGAAACATCTACACATATGTTTATACTTCCGACAGAGCTTGTTACTATGACAAATACTCCAAATATAATTTCAGGAGAACGAGCATTTCTACCGGCTCTGTTCATAGATGCGATGAATATAATTCCTGTGTTATCTGCATTGGGCTGCGTTCTAGTAGTATCAAGTTGTTTTTTCAAAAAATCCAACAAAAAAAGACTGCATCTTCTTTCAATAACATTTGCATCACTCGTTCTGATTGGGTCACTTGTAATATTTACCGTTGGGATGACTACGTTATGTGAAAGTGGGGTGGGAAGTTTTATTGGTGAAGGAAATTTAGATATTAGTATAGCTGGGGAAAGTGATTCTGTATCTGTCTTGTGCACATGGGGGCCAGGCATTGGTTTCTATCTATATGCAATTTCAGTAATACTTCTTTCAGTAAATGTCCTTTACACTCTATCAAAATCAAAAAAAATATGGGGAATTAATCATGAAAAGAAAAAAGAAAAACATGAGAAAAAATAATCGGGGTATCCAACATCCATTATTTGGCACATCCATAATAACTTGGATTAAACTTGTCACTAATAATGGCGGGGTAGATCCTAGTTTTCTCCCCAGAGCTATGTTTGTTACCATATCTGCGCTACTTACTATGCCAGCACGATTTCTTTTTAAAATTGTATACGGCCCTCGAATTGCTGAGACTAAGATTAAATATCCGCCTGTTTTCATCATTGGCCACTGGAGAAGCGGAACGACATTTCTTCATGAACTTTTAAGTCACGATCCTCAATTTTGTTATGTTTCCATGTGGCATACTCTCCTTCCAAACAGTTTTCTTGTAATGGAGCCTACAAAAAAATTTATGGCACAGTTCCTTCCTACAACGCGGCCAATGGACAATATAGAAGTAGCTGTGGATGGCCCTTATGAAGAAGAGGCAGGACTTGCTGTTCTTGGCCAGTGGTCTTTCTTTCACTGCTTTCATTTTCCACGATATGCCAAAAGACAGTACAGTCAATCTATCCATTTTGAGGGGTTAACTGATGAGGATGTAGCTCAGTGGAAGAAAAATTATTTTGATTTAACGAAGGCTGTAACCTATTCTAACCATGGAAAGCGACTTGTTCTCAAAAATCCTTCCAACACTGCCCGTATTACGACATTGATGGAGCTCTTCCCAGATGCCCGTTTTATTCACATCTATCGAAATCCATACAAGGTTTATCTTTCAACAAAACGAATGCGTGCAAAAGTGTTGGATAAATTGGCCCTGCAACACACTACTGATGAGCAAATTGAAAATCATGTGATTGATAATTATGTTCGGCTCATGAAAAGTTATTTTAAACAAAAAGATCAAGTTCCTGATGGGCACCTTATTGAAATACGCTACGAGGATCTAGTGGCTGATCCAATGGGTCAAATACGGGAAGTGTATGCTAGGCTTGGTCTGCCAGGTTTAGAAGTAGCTGAACCTAAGATGCAACGCTACCTTGATGAAAAGGCTGGATACAAGAAAAATGTTTATGAGATAGACGATGCGATAATTCGTCGGGTTAAAAAGCACTGGGATTTTACAATAAAACGCTGGGGGTATGAACCGCCAAAGTGAAGATACGTTTTAAAAAAACGTAAAAAATCGTTGAGGAAGAGTACTTTTGAGGCAAAGCCATTTTGTAGTTTCAATGAACCCATATTTTTGTTTAAATAGTTGAAATGTTGTTTCCCGTCTAGATCCGCAAGCCGGACGGTACTCTCGCCCTGATAAATGTCACTTTTTCCCTTCCCAAAACGTCCCGTCCGGTTTCTCCTCACACGAATGTAGACCCGGTAGTTCCGAAGGTGGTTGAAAACAGGAGTGATGAACAAAGGTAAACAGGAAGAAACACCAGTAGGAACACCACAGGGCGGCGTAATTTCTCCACCACTTGCATGAGATAGATACACAGATAGTCAACATTGAAAGTGTCCGACAGGTGAGATATGCAGATGGTGCAGCCAGTAAAGTAGTGGAACTAGCTGATGAGAATTCAGTCACGAGAGTTGGTTATTTGCTCGTGTAGCTATATCAGACATTCATCTTGGGTAACTGAAATGAATGAAAGCTCTGAGGTAAAAGTACTTGTGCGAAGTGCGAGCAACTTATCAGGTTGTAGCATAAAGCGAAAGTTGCAGCGTCATGAACGGCCTACCCTATATAGCACTTGGGTAGAAATTATGGATGCCGAGTCTGTTCCTGTAGGATGAGAACTAGTATCAATGGGGAAGAAATAGTCATATGCACCTGTTGAATCCATTGGCGTATGGACTGCGACATGATAAGAGAGTTTCATTATCAAAGCTGGGAAGGTCTCACAGTTAGCCAATACCATTCCGTATGGCAAAGACCCTTTGTATAACATAATGGGAAATCAAAAGGGAGACCTGTGAGATTGACGGATGAGCCCGTAGTAGCGACGAGGGATATGGACAACATAACCTATCCTAGCAAAGGGGCTCTGGATGCAAATAGTAGGGAATAATGTGTAAGATGTCTGAATGCCTTTATTGGCTAACATCAGGTTAATGACGAAGTGCCTGAGAAGGTATAGTAGTCGAAACCATATCGAGAAGCATAATCCTAACTTAAAGGTTAAAGTAAACCTTGTGTGGATGATATGTATGCTGGAATGGAGCTTAAGTATCATTCTTGCAAGGGAAGGTTTTAACCAAGCTGAGAAGCGTTTGCATTTGGAGCCGTATAGAGCGAAAAGCCTACGTACGGAATTTTAGAGGGCTTGCTGGAAACATAAGGATGAGAATCCTGATTTCTTTGCATGTCCTGCAAAGACTGGAGAAATCCAAATTGTGCCATTGGGCTACTCGACAATTCGTACGTACGGTCTACGAGAGAAGGAAGAACTGGTAACAGCTCAGCCTTACTCTATGCAGTGCTGTAACATCTCGACTTGACTCTATAAGTGTTACAGCACTTTGGTGGCCACTATTTTAGGTCAATTTATTTGTATTTTTACTAAATTATATTATCAAATTCATAAGGATTTCTCTCCTTATAAACCCTGTTGTGTGTTCATTGAAAGTATTCCTGTTGCTCAAGGAGAGAAAAACAATATTTTCAATATACCAAAATAAATTGGGATTACCGAAAAATTAATATAATGAGCATTTATTCGGGTATCCTAAATCAATTCAGGCAACCGAATAAATGGTAAGTGATTATGTGCTTTGTAATAACACTCTATCAAAAAAAATCCGAACAAACATTGTTGAAATAGGAAGGGAGGAACAATGATGCTGACTCAATTGAAACCTGGTGAATCCGCGAAAATCATAGCAGTTGAAGGAGGGCATGGTCTTAGACAAAAGCTCTCTTTAAGAGGCATATCTGAAGGCGATTTTGTTAGGGTAATATCAAATCAAGGCCCAGTTACCGTTGAAGTTGATAGAAATACAGTATCCATCGGCCGTGGCATGGCACGAAAAATTAGAGTAATGAGGGTGTAAATTATGGAAAAAAAACTTTCTGAAATGAAATATGGGGAAAAAGGCATTGTAAAAAGCATCAATGGAAAACTAAGAGATCAAGTAGCAGGCATGGGAATTAGAGTAAACAAAAAGATAAAGATTACTTCGAAGCAACCAATAAATGGCCCTGTGGTTGTAACAATTGATGAATCCTCAATTTCGCTGGGACGAGGTGTTGCAGGAAACATTGTTGTAGAGGTGGAAAAATGAATATCCTTCTTATGGGGCACCCTAATGTGGGTAAAAGTGTTGTTTTTAATCGTATTACTGGAGCAAACGTTTCAGAGTCCAATTATTCAGGAACAACTGTGGATTATGCGAAAGGATACGTGAGAGTTGGGCATAAAGAAATGGAGCTCATTGATGTCCCTGGAACTTTTTCTCTGGAGCCGAAAGACAAAGCAGAAGAAGTTGCTGTAAAGATGCTCAATGAAAACAAGGATTCTGTGGTCATCTGCGTAATCGATTCTACTAAGATTGAGCGGGGTCTTTATCTTGCGCTTGAAATAATTGAGATGGGAAACCCTGTTGTAATTGCACTTAATATGCAGGATGTTGCAGAAGATAAAAATATACAGATAAATGTGGAAAAACTACAAAAAATTCTGGGTGTACCTGTGGTGTCTACAATTGCGGTAAGTGGTAAGGGGATGAAAGAATTGATGTTTAGTGTTAAAAAGGCTACTTCGAGTAATATAAAAGATATTGTTGAAAATGTAGGTGGTAATCAATGAAACTTTCAGTTGACGAAAGATGGGATCTTATTGATAAAATCTCTAAAGAAACTGTGACATTTGGTAAATATACACATACGTTGAAGGATGCTGTTGCAGAGATTACAGTCAAACCTTTGACTGGTATACCTATTGCCATTGCAGTTCTTTATGGATTCTGGGCGTTTTTCGGAGCGTTTGCAGGTTTTTTTACAGATGGTTTTCTTGT
>DAOWHD010000078.1 GCA_030641605.1 Thermoplasmata archaeon | reverse complement strand
CCAGTTGGTCACTTTATGAAACCATGTAAACCCTGAAGATCCAGGAGAAACAATTATCTATTATTTTTGAAAGTGTCTTTTTTGCAAGTTATCTTTACTTAAAATCGGAAAAATACATGGGAAACATTAAAAACACACCAGTTCGATAATATAATCATACCATGTCAAAGATAGTAGTTGTTGGTGTTGATGGTGCAACACTAGATCTGATGGAATCGTGGATGGATGAGGGCAAGCTACCGACGTTTGCAAAGATACGAGAGCAGGGAGTCTATGGAAATCTGCGGTCAACCACGCCCTATTACAGTGCCCCTGCATGGGTTTCTATCGTTACTGGATGTCATCCGGGAAAACATGGGATATATGATTTCTTCCGCACAGACACATTTTCAAAAAAAATTGTTAATTCTCGATACCGAAAAGTACAGGCAATTTGGAGTATTCTTACTGCCACAGGAAACAAAAGCATAGTTGTCAATGTTCCAGGTACATATCCTCCTGAAAAGATAAAAGGAGTAATGATCACAGGTTTATTGACACCTTCACCAGAATCAGAATTTACCTATCCTAAAAATGTTAAGAAAGATCTTATAAAGGGAAAACTTGGAGAATATGAACTTGAGCAAGTAGCTGTGGACGACATTCCAAAAAATCTTACTGCTCGTTACGCTCCAGAAAAGTTTGCAAAACAGATCAATAACACTACCACCTCACATGCAAAGGTGACGATGAATTTGATGAAGGATCATGAATGGGATTTTACCATGGTGGTGTTTCGCGGTACAGACGATGCGCAGCATCTGTTATGGGGAAGAAAAGATCTTATTTTGTCCTGTTATAAAAAGGCAGATGATTATATTGGTAAAATGATAGAGCAATATCCAGATGCAATTTTTATCATTGTTTCAGATCATGGTTTTGGAAAACCACAAAAATATTTCTATGTGAACAATGCGCTATATAATGCTGGTTATTTGAAGGCTGTATCAGATCCAAGGCATAGTCTTGGTACCTTTATGGCAATGATGTTTGACAAGATGAGTAGACTTATTTTTCACCTGGTGCCACTTAAAAAACTTGTGCGTTCCCCTATCGGCCGAAAATTTATACTTTCAGGAGGCTCTAGTAGCAATATTGATTTCTCTCATACTAAGGCATTCTATCATTCAGTATGTTCGCGAGGAATACGTATCAATCTTAAGGAGAAGTATAAGCAAGGAATAGTCGACAAAAAAGAGTATGAGAAAATACGTGAGGAACTTATTGGATTTTTAAAAAATGTTAAAGATCCAGAGACAGGGAAAACCATTGTTAAAAATATATACAGATGGGAGGAAATTTATGGAAAAAATGCAGTGAATGATCCTCTCGATATTATATTTGATCTCGAAGAGGAGTATAGTGCACAGGAACTTCTCCAACCCCCGGAGGGAGTGCAATATGCCTTCCAATCAAAAGGTGAACCCATGTCCATACTTTCAACACCTGGTTTTTACGACTGGATGGGTGATCACCGCCCAAATGGCATCTTGTTCATGTATGGAAAAAATGTAAAATCAAATAGGAGAATAGATGCGTCTGTTGTTGACATAGTACCTACTATACTTTCGGCAATGGACGTTCCCATACCAAACAATATCGATGGAAAAATCATTGAAGATGCTTTCATAAAAAAACCAAAGATAAAGAAGATTGATAGCTACGAAAAAAAGAATGGGCATTTGACTGAAGCGGAACTGGATAAGATAAAAAAATTAAAATTCAAAATCTAAAAAACCATTTTTGGCAGATTTTGCAACTTGATAAAAAACAAGTCATAAAAAGCAATTTCCATTATCCGTCTAATCAGTGACGAAGAAAATATTTAAACATGCTAAGAAATTCTTGCCATTGATAGGCATTGTATTGTTCATCTATACTATCTATGCCTTGAATTTTGAGGAAATAATTGATGCATTTCTATTGGTTAGCCCTTTTTTTATTGCTATCTCCTTGATGCTTACACTTCCGCGATTAATCATAAGAAATTATGCGTGGCGACTCATACAAAAAGAACACAAAATTGAACTCACCTTCTTTCAATCTCTCAAAATATTTTTGATAGGATATTTCTATGGGAGTATTACGCCGGGATATGTGGGGCAGCTCATGAGAGTCCCTTATATGAAGGAAAAAACAGGAGAACCTTATGGGAAATTGTTTGTAAACTCATTTATCGAAACTATTGTTCATACACTTTCATTGTATGCGATGATGTTCATAGGGGCTTTACTCGTAATAGGAACCTTCCCTCAGCTTTTTGGCATAATCATCATATGGGTTGTAATCCTGATGACGATACTTGTATATTTTGTCAAGAAAGAGAGGGGAGAAAAACTATTTCGTATTCTTATTAAATATTTCATTCCAAAGAAGTTAAAAAACGATTTTTACAAATTTGCAGATACGTTCTATAGCGATTTCCCTAAAATAAATAAATTGATACTTCCAGTACTTCTAGGAATTTTCACTTGGATTACTATCTTTTCTCAAGAATATATAATTGCTCTATCGCTAGGACTTGACATACCATACTTGTATTTTCTGTTGCTGTTTCCAGTTGCCAACGCCGTTGGTTTTATCCCCATAACTTTTGCGGGATTGGGCACTCGTGAGTTGACGGCTGTTGTTTTGTTCTCGACGCTGTTTATGGTTCCTGAGGCAAAGATATTTGTAGTTTCTCTCCTAGGATTTCTTATTACCGATATTTTCACAGGGTTTATAGGCTTCCTTCTTTTGTTAACTGAGACAAAAAAGACAGCAGCGTATGGTTAGTTCAAGATATATGTGATTTGCAAGTGCTTGTCACTCCAATTTCTTTACCATAATCATAAAAAAGAAATACTGTTTTCAATATTACATAATAAAAAATGAATATATGAAAAGGATATTTCAAGATTGCGTATGTGGTACATATGAAAGGCGAAGGTATAGGTTTTGGTAAAGCAATTTTGTTTAACGAACACTTTGTGGTGTATGGGATTCCCGCTATTGTCTCTGCTATTGGAAAATATACAGTTGCTAAGGCATCATCATTTGAGGTTCCAGAATTGAAACTTAATGACAATAGAGACGCTACACCAGGATATAAGGAAGATAAACTGGAACAACAGAAAACTTCAATTAATAACATCATTAAGAGGATGAATATTGATTTTTCAGGAGAGGGTGTTGAGGTTGAACTAGGCGGTAATCTTTATGCTGCAAGTGGAATAGGCGCTAGTGCTGCATCCTGTGTGGCTATGGCAAGAGCCCTTTCTGATTATTATGCTCTTGATTTGTCAGATGATGAAATCAACGATATTGCATATGAGGGGGAAAAAGGGTATCATGGTACGCCATCTGGTGTGGATAACACTGCATCTACATTTGGCGGGCTCATATGGTTTGAGAAGGCTGAAACCAATATTATAGAAAAAATTTCTTTGCCCAATCCTGTAGAGATTGTGATGGGCAATACTGGAAAGATAGCTGATACCACTGCTGCAGTGGCAGGAGTTAGGGAGAGAAAAGAGAAAAATTCTGATAAATATAAAAAGATATTTAATCGAGCTGAAAATATTGCTTATTTGGCAAAAAGAGCATTGCAAGAAGGAGATTATAGAGAGGTTGGTAAACTAATGAATGAGAATCATAAACTTTTGCAGCAGATAGAAGTATCGTCAAAAGAACTTGATTTTCTTGTTAGTGTTGCACGTAACTACGGTGCTTTTGGAGCAAAGCTTACTGGAGGCGGTCTAGGGGGCAACATGATTGCACTGACTCCTGGTAAAGAGTTACAAGAAGAAGTTGCAAATGCGATTGAGAAAGAAGGATTTCAGGCATTAAAAACTGTTATAGGTGTATCTAGGAGTGGAGATAGTCAATGAGGCTTCGTGACTTTCTTGATAAACTTGAAAAAGAAGGAAAGCTAAAACGTATAAAAAAAGAAGTATCTCACAAATATGAAATCGCAAATATCATATATTCTCTTGATGAAAAACCGGTTATCTTTGATAATGTGAAGGGGTTTGATTTCTCTGTTTTTGGCGGTATCACTTCTAATCGTGACATTATTGCTGAAGGTCTAGGTACAACAAAAGAAAAACTTCTGTTTAAGCTGGTTGATGCTTTACGAAATCCGAAGAAACCTGAAATGGTAGACAAGGCTCCTTGTCAGGACGTCATTATAAAAGATCCTGATCTCGGCAAAATCCCTCTTCTTTATCATTTAAAAGATGATGGCGGGAGGTACGGTTCTGCCACAGTTTCGACGATAAAGGACCCTGAGACTGGTAGAAATGTTTCATATCACCGACTTATGGAAATCGATAAGAACAAATTTACAGCGCGTCTTATCAAAAAGAGGCAAACTCGTACTACTTACGATAAGATTGATGGGGACCTTGAGATGGCAGTTTGTATTGGTAATTCTGTTGCGGTTATGGTCGCAGCGTCTCTTGGTCCGCCTCCAGGTATTGATGAATTTAGCATTGCAAATGCACTTGATGAAGCTCCCTTGGTCAAATGTATAACAAAAGACCTTGAGGTCCCTGCTTATTCTGAGTTTGTCATTGAAGGTAGGCTTACAAGAGATCTTGATCGGGAAGGCCCTTTTGTTGATCTTACTGAAACACGAGATTTTGAAAGACAGGAACCCGTTTTTGTTGTTGATTGTATAACTCATAGAAAGGATGCAATGTATCAGGCATTGATTCCCGGCAGATTGGAACATAAAACTCTTATGGGTATGCCAAAAGAGCCCACAATTTATGATGAGGTAAGCAAGGTAGTTGATTGTAAAAATGTTCTTGTTACCATGGGTGGAGGATCATGGCTTCATGGTATTGTCCAGATTGATAAAAAAAATCCTGATGATCCGAAAAAAGCAATTGAAGCAGCATTCAAAGGGCATAAGAGTATGAAACATGTGGTAATTGTTGAAGAAGATGTTGATATTTATAGCCCAAATGCTGTGGAGTGGGCTATTGCTACACGTTTCCAAGGGGATAAAGATCTTGTTATAAAACCCAATCAACCAGGTAGCTCTCTTGATCCTTCTGGTAAACATGAGCCAGGTAAGAAGACCCAAACTACGAAAGTAGGTGTAGATGCTACTATCCCATCTGATATTGATAAAAGCAAATATGAAATTGTAAAGTACAAAAAAGTTGATCTCGATGATTACTTTAGGTGATGGTAAATATAAAGTCTGGCTAAAGCAGATGGAACTGGGCAATGATAGGATCTATATCTTGGGTGGGGGCGAAAAAACACATCTTGGTGGCGTGATCATCTGTGAACCCGGAAAGGAAACCAATGTAATAAGCTTAGAAGAGCACTATGATTATATTGTGTTGAAGCCTATTGCAGAGGAAGCATGTAGAAAATATAATACAAAGGCAGTTGCTCTTGGTGGTGTACACATAGATAACGCTT
>DAOWHD010000033.1 GCA_030641605.1 Thermoplasmata archaeon | reverse complement strand
GTGAAGGGGCATACGAATCAGCCTTGGAAATCAACTTACCAAATTGAGTCAATGGCATATTTTTGTCTTTAACGGTGGGATCTTGCAGAGTTTTCATCAGATTAAGTACTTGCGTTCTTTCTCCTTTACTAAGTCGATCTAATCGAGTTTTCATGATATTTTGGACATATTTCTCTTCAAAACATCCACTACCAATAAGTATTACTTTTTTTACAAGTGACGGACATCGAGCGGTAAAAATGAAACTGAGCAGCGCACCCCACGAGTGACCAACCAATGTTACTGGAATATCCCCATTTTTTTTCAAAATTGCATGTAACTCTTTGATTTGCCCATCAAGTGATGCTTCAGTTTGAAGTGGCTCTAGAACACCCCAATTGGATGAGAGCTTTCTGGCTACCGGTGCCATTTCCCCAGATGCACCTGGACCACCGTGAATAACAGCTACATTAAATGGTGCATTTCCATATTTTCTTAGATTTTTCATATTTATCCTGAATTATAAATATTTCATTTTTAATAACTATTCATTGAGTACTTATTGTACAACTTTGGTTCGTTGGATATAAACCTATCATGATTGTCAACTTAAAGTTTAATCAATGATACTTGCTGACACAGCCCAATGGTAGATTAGGCATTTCGTACCAATGTATCACTTTACGAGGTGCTAAAGTTGACAGTCACTCCATTGACATCACAATGTTTAAGTATAACCATAGCCCATTTTTAAAAATTATATGGCTAAAAAGTCTTCGAAGATTTCAATAGAAAAAAATCACAAGAACATAAAAAAGGTAAAAGTTGCTATACTTGCAGAAGAGCCTTTTTTCTGGGGATCAAGGAAACACTACCATCAAATAATTCTCAGCGACTATTCATGGACAGCCAAAAATACCATGTATACAATTTCTGCCAGATACATATACGATAAAGATATAATAAAGGGAAAACTTACTACATCAAATTTTGACGTACTGCTAGTTCCAGGGGGCGGGGTAGGTAACAATGAAGCGTTATTAAAAGGATTCAATAGTCTAAGAAGTGTTAGAAAATTCAAACAAAACATTGTCAACTTTATCAAACAAGGCGGTGGCTATGTCGGAATTTGTGGCGGGGCCGCTTTAATCACAAATTTAAGTAAAGGAGAAGGTAAAAAACCTACAACATTTACTGAAAGACAGTACAATAAGAGTTCGCTGAATGTTTCATGCATTTCATCATATTTTAAGAACATTGCATTCCCAATTTTTTACCCATTTCAAAACAAACACCCAGAAAAGATTGGAAATAGTGCTTATGCATTTTCATTTGCCCCTGGAGAAACAGTTGACGGAAGATATATTCATACAACAGGTCGTCCATTGGATATCCAAATCTATACGGATAACCCAATTTTTTCAGATTTTAATGAGAAGACAGCACGTATCAGATGGTGGGCTGGTCAGGCTCTTCTAAAACCAAAAGAACCAGATAGAGAAGCCTATGTTTTAGCGAGATATCCGCTGTATGATGTTTCAAATGATGAATCAACAAAGATTTGCGCATGGAAATACACAGGTGGTGTTCTTGGGATATTTTTTGCAATATTAAATTCTTTTAGATTTGTCAAAAAGCAAGGGTTTAGCCTTAGATATGTCCCAATATTTACTTTTTATCTTGCAGGAGACTGGGAACCTACCAATAAAATCGTTGAATTAGATCTTGCTAACAAACCATGTATGACCGCAGAGATATATCCAAATGACAATAAAGGACGTATATTATTAAGTACAGTTCATCCTGAATACATGATTTGGTGGGGTGGTCATATAGAAGAACGTGATAGCACCGGGCCCAATTGTATTGGGACAGGACTTCATCAATGGAAAAACATAAACAAACTTAGCAGCACACTTGAGGAGGAATTGACACATAACTGGTGGATTTTACGTAGATTTGTTGCATGGGCGGCAAAAGTTCCTGATGAACATCTTCCACCAAAAGAGATGGGGAAGATCACTAAAAAAGTGGAAGATCTTATAAAAAATAATATTTTTTGGGATGGTAGTTTTATTAATCAAATGAAAAGCATCTAGACTTATTTTTTTATGGCCGTAATTGAATAATATCTAGGTTTTGAACCGAAAATCAATAATGCCCTATAAACGAAGAATGAAAAAAATGCAAATGGATAAAGAAATTCATATTTCAATGAATTTCTTTTTTCTCTAATTTGCCCAAGCCTTGATGATAAGTAAGGAAATAATCTATAGATAAGAAAACCATATATGTGGTATTTCTTAACATTACCAGAATCCACAATATCGTTAACATTAATCTCTTTAAATTTCACAGACTTTAAATATGTTATAAAATCATCGATACCTACATAATAATTTGCAAGATTTCCTTTGGTACATTTTCTTTGATGCAAATAGTTATTGATATTGACTGTCAATGGGTTAAGTATGTATTTTTTTGTAAACGTATCAATAATGACAAGTTTTCCATTTGGTTTTAAAAGTCCATACATCTCTTTTAAAAAATCTTTTTTATTCGGAGCATATATTGCTGATTCCAATGCAAAAATTCGATCAAAATAATTATCTGAAAAACCTGAATTCATGTAAGATCCTTGTTTAAATCGGATGTTTTCAATTGAATTTTCCTTTTTTAAAAATTCGGCGATTTTCAATTCATTATTCGCAAGTGTAATACCATCGAACAAGCAATTTGGATGTTTCTTGGCAAGATGCATCAATGTGGAACCAACACCCGAACCAACATCAAGTATATTCATAACCATTTTATCGTTCAATTCAAGAAGTCGATCAATATAGTCAATCATATTTATCATGGCTTCACTGAGATTTTTAATCCCCTTTTCATAGAAACCATAATGCCATCCTAAAAAAAGACCTTGACCACTTCTTCCAATCTTACCAGGATCTGACCAAAGTCGTTCATAGAAATCTTTTATTTCATGTTCAATATCTGCAAAGTTCATTATTAAGGCCTTTAAGGAACTATATTTGGACATTAAAGCATTTAGATTTAAACATTCTGGAAGCAAAAATTGATTTTAGGCACAAAGCCCCACCCTTAAGAAATCTTTAAATACAATAAACGTATATATACGTGTTAACACGTCCTAAAACGTACGTGAGAGAGAGCGATATGAGTAAGGAAAAATCAACAAAAAAGACTGTACTGTTTGTCGTAACAGCATTCATTCTAGGAGCCGTAGTTGGGCATACATTACACAATATTACTCAGACTAGAACTGCATATAGTTTTGAAGTTGGAGAAAATATACTACAAAACTCTGGGTTCGAATATGGATCAGAAAATGAGCCAAACTATTGGTATCCGGCTATCGTTCCAGTCGACAATCTAACCATGTCATGGGATAATGAAATAAAATACAATGGGAGCAGAAGTGTATATATTAACAACACTCATATTTATGACAAAACTGTATGCAACAATTGGGCTCAAACAATAAATAAAGTACCAAAAGAGAGAACTGTTGAACTATCTGGTTGGATTAAGACAACCAATGCAGAAAACGTTGTAATGGTTATTCAATGTTGGAATATTCTTGGCGGAATGGTGGCTTTTGGAACTACCCAAACAGCAACTGAAATCAATGGTACAAATGACTGGCAGATGTACAACGCTTCAGTATATGTACCAAATGATACTAGCAATATTGTAGTCAGACTAACACTCACAGGTATTGGACAAGTATGGTTTGATGATGTTAGATTAATTGTAAAATAAAAAATATTGGAGACGAAAAAATGAGTAATGGAAAAACAATAGGAATGGTTCTCTTTGTAGGAGGAATAATCATACTAATTGCATATGGATTATTCCAAAGTTTCCAAAACATCGAGAGCATAGATTATATAATTGCAATAGGAGCAGGAACCATAATCATTGGAATATTAACCCTGTTGATATCAATCATAATTGAACAACGTGAAGACACAAAAAAGATGAAAGAAGAAATAAGTAAGGAGGATTTGAAACCATGATCATGACAAACACAGATTTTGTTACAGGAAAGGAAATAAAAGAAATACTTGGTCTTGTTAGAGGAAACACCATCCAGGCAAAAAGCATTGGAAAAGATATAAAAGCTGGATTCCGAAACATTGCAGGTGGAGAAATCAAGGAATATACTGAAATGCTTGCAGAAGCGCGAGAAATCGCATTGAAGCGAATGGAAGAAAAAGCACAGAATCTAGGCGCAGACGCTGTAATAAACGTTAGATTCATGACTTCATCAATAATGGGTGGTGCTGCAGAAATACTTGCATATGGAACCGCTGTAAAGCTTAAATAAATCGGTGAAAAATGGGACTAGCGATAAATCCAAATTTCGCAAGATATATCAATGCCCCGGGTGGACCCAGATTAAAAGCAACAATAGCTCTTATCGTAGGAATAATAATTATCATAATTGGCTTAACTATCGAAATACCACAAGCATGAAAATCAACAAAATTAAGGAATAGGTTTCTATGAAAAAATACTTACTTTTAACCATTTTTATAATCCTTATTCTTGGAGTAGGATTCTCTGGATGTATAGACGAAGAAGAAAACAATGAAGACCAACAGCAAGAATTAAACCTTGAATTCGAAGCGATTGGAATTGTTGAGAAGCTAAGTCAAAATAACTATCAAGATGTGTATCAGAAATTTAATGATGAAATGAAAACTGCACTCCCTCTCAAGGATTTACAAACAGCATGGGAGAGCCTAATTTATCAATATGGAGATTATAAAGAAATCAAATCAACCAGAAAAACCGAGGAGTATGGTTATCAAACAGTTTATGTCACCTGTGACTTTGCAACCCTTGGC
>DAOWHD010000040.1 GCA_030641605.1 Thermoplasmata archaeon | reverse complement strand
TTCTTGGCGCCCCAGAAGAGGATACGGCGCTTTCTGTCCTGCCAGCACACAGTCTTTTACTTGAAGGAAAGGGGTATGAAGCGGTAGCACTGTCGGCAATGGGGAGTTATGGGGCAATACTTTTTTGCTTTGTTCTTCTTTATCCAATTCGATTTCTCATTGGAGCCCCTCTGTTTATTTATTCAACACTACAAGAAATCATGTTGTTTGTGTTAATCGCTATATCTATATTGATGATAGGAACGGAAAAAGGAAAAATCAAGGAATTTGGGGCAAAAGGAAAAACGCCATCTATTCTAGGGATGCTATTCGCAACGTTGGTTTTTTTCCTTTCAGGCATCTTTGGCCTTATAGCACTCGACTTCCCAGTAGATTCTCCAATAGGGCTTTCGTCTCCCGTGTTATTTCCAGCACTTGCAGGGTTATTTGGTCTACCAACTCTTTTGACTTCTCTTGCAACTAAACCTGTAATTCCGGAGCAAATAATCGAAAAACCTCGGCTCGATAAAAAAATGAAAAAATCATCTATGCTGTCAGTTATTACTGGAAGTCTTGCAGGGATACTTGTGTCAATCATCCCAGGAATAACCTCTGCAACGGGTACAATTCTTGCTATGAATGCAAGAGGAGAATCGAACAAGAGACAAACCATCGTGACGCTTTCAGCAGTCAATACGGCATGTGCATTTTTTGTTGTGGTGGTTCTATTTATAATTCTTAGATCAAGAAGTGGTGCAACACTGGCAGCAATGGAGCTCATAAATGTAGAAGAGTGGACAGCAATTATGATGCCAGTAAATCTTGTTTATTTGCTTATGGCTTTGCTGTTAGGGGGGACATTGTCTTATTTTTTAACATTAAGTGTAGGAAAAATATTTGCTAAACGGTTTGCCAACGTACCCTATCAGAAAATTATCGGTCTGACAATTACAATGATTGTAATTCTTGTTTTTCTATTTACTGGATTGTTGGGTGTGTTGATCCTTATAGTTGCAACCTTAATAGGGCTGCTACCTGTTGAGTGGGGAATAAGAAGAAGTCATTGCATGGGCATACTTTTGATACCAATTATTTTGTACTTTCTTTGAAAATTTTACACTCGGTGCCTTCGAAATAATTGTCAAGGGCAATGTTGTATTCTCTGCCAATTAACAACGCGGCAACTTCTAAAATGACATTCTTTTCTTTTTCGACGTATTTGATTTTTTCGAAAATATCTTTTGCATTCTGTCCCGTATCCTCAGCAATTCGTTTCACGATATTTTCTATTATATCTGGGCTTTCCTCTTCCTTTTGTTTATAAAAAACTTCTTTTGAAGGGCGAAAACCTGTTGGTATTGTGATCTTGTTCACATCGAAGGTTGGTGTTAAAAACGCTCCTTTTTTCACTAGTATGTTGTTTTGCAACGTCGAATTTACAAATTCTTTTGCCTTTTGAGGGGAAAACCATTTCAAATCCATCGAAAGAGTAAGATATAGCTCAGATTGAGCCATCTCTTTTTTTCCACTACGCTTGAACAAGAAAGCAATGATAATTTTTATTTCAGAATTCATTTTCTTTTAAACTCCTCTGCCCTTTCTATATCAATCAATAAACCTGTCACACCTAGTTTTTCCCAATATGCTGCATTTTTTTTCTTTAGCCCATATGCATATGTTTCGTATCTTTTGCAAATGTCCTTAAGACGTTCGGCAGATTTGAAATCACCTTCTATTTGATTTTTCTTATCGAAAACGACTAAACCATCAACATCATAAACTAAAGAAGTTATTGTTCCCGAGATGCTATACCTTTCGAGAGTAACCTCGCCATAAATTTTGTTTTCAGAAATCTCTTTTATGCCAGAAATATCTGTATCTTGCCATAAATTTTTTCTTATTGTTATTGAGTTTGCACCAGCTATTACTGAATCAACAACATCGCCTAGAACCTGAGGGCCTGCGTCAACCCAGAGTTCATGATGTTTTGACAATTTTTGATATAAACAGAGATTGGGCTTATTTTTTTCTATTCCGTCGTGATCTAAAATATATAGTTTATCATCTTTAAATCGCTCTAAAAGTTCATTCAAAGAAACGTTCTCCAAATATTTAGGTTCTACCATTTTCCCTTTCTTTAAATTGATTAGAGGAATAATTTCCATAGTACTACAAATAAGATGCTCTAATAAAAACTTTTCAAATAGAAATAAAGAATAGGAATGTTGGGAAGATACGATTAGCTAATAACCTTTTCTTGCATTCCTAATCGTTGTTCTGTTTCAGCAATTTTGAGCCGAGTTTTCAAAACAGTGTCTGGGTTAAGAGATATGCTGTCAATTCCACATTCAACCAAGAATTCTGCAAATTCTGGAAAATCAGATGGTGCCTGCCCGCAGATGCCAACTTTTCTCCTTGGCTCATGATTGTGTGCAGTTTCAATTACCTGTGAAACAAGTCGTTTTACTGCATCATTTCTCTCATCGAAAATATGTGCAACAAGATCAGAATCTCTATCAAGACCAAGCGTGAGTTGCGTTAAATCATTTGAACCAATGCTGAAACCATCAAAGATGTCTGCAAATTGATCTGCGACTATTACATTCGATGGGATTTCACACATCATATAGACCTCAAGTCCATTTTCTCCTTGCCTTAATCCAAATTCATTCATAACTTCGATGACTTTTCGACCTTCCGCAGGCGTTCTGCAAAACGGAATCATGGTTTTAACGTTGGTGAGACCCATTTCGTCTCTTATCTTTTTAATGGCCTTACATTCCATGCCAAAAGCTGGTTTGAATTTTTCATCATAATATCTTGAGGCACCTCTCCAGCCTATCATGGGGTTGTGCTCTTCAGGTTCGTAAAGATATCCTCCTATAAGATTGGCGTACTCATTTGTCTTAAAATCAGACATGCGAACAATCACATCGTTCGGATAAAAGCCAGCTGCAATTTTTGCGATACCTCTTGCTAAAGTATCTATGAAAAAGTCTACTTTGCTATCATAGCCAACGCTTTTTTCATCTATTTTTTGGATTACATCTGCAATCTTTGGATCATCAGAAGACATCTCCTTTAATTTATCATATTCAAGAAGTGCCAGCGGATGAATGCCAATATGGGAATTTATAACAAACTCCTCTCTTGCAAGACCTACTCCATCGTTTGGTATTTGTCCTTGTTGGAATGCTTTTTCGGGAACCCCGACGTTCATCATGATTCGTGTTTTAGTCTTGGGCAAGTTATCTAGCTTTACTTCATCAACTCTGTATTCCAAGAGGCCTTCGTATACGTTCCCTACGCCTTCTGAACAATCGATTGTTACATTTGATCCGTTTGGTATTTTTGAAGTTCCATCTCCTGTGCCTATGACACAAGGAATACCTAATTCTCGAGAAATTATTGCTGCATGGCATGTTCTACCACCACGGTTTGTGATTATTGCACCTGCTATTTTCATAATAGGTTCCCAATCAGGATCCGTCATGTCTGTTACTAGGGCTTGCCCCTTCTGAAATCTTCCAATGTCCTTGGCATTTTCAATTATATTGGCTTCTCCTTGGCCAATTTTAGTTCCGACTGCTTCTCCTTTTACAATCAGTTTGCCCTTATCTTCAAGGACATATGTTTGCAACATTGCCATGTCTTTTTGAGAATGAACGGTTTCAGGCCGTGCTTGTACAATAAAAAGTTCACCGGTTTGCCCATCCTTTGCCCACTCAATATCCATCGGTTTCTGGTAATGCTCTTCGATAATGCATGCCCAATTTGCAAGCTTTAGCACTTCATCATCAGAAATTACAAATTTATTTTTATCTTCTTTGCTAACCTCCTCCTGTTCGGTTCCATATTCTCCATATATCATACGTTTTTCTTTTGACCCAATCTTTTTTTCAACAATTGGTCTAAAGCCTTTTTTGAGGGTTGGTTTGAATACATAGAACTGGTCTGGGTTTACAGTGCCCTGTACAACATTTTCACCAAGACCATATGCGCCGGTTATGTATGCGACGTCTTCGAATCCGCTTTCTGTATCAATGGAAAACATAACACCAGATGAGGCAAGGTCAGATCGCACCATTTTTTGTACGCCAACAGAAAGATATACATTAAAATGATCAAAACCCTTGTCGGTTCTATATGAAATCGCTCTGTTGGTAAAAAGGGATGCAAAGCATTCTCTTATCTTTTCTAAGAGAGCTTCCTCCCCTCTAACATTTAGGTACGTTTCCTGTTGTCCAGCAAAACTTGCATCAGGAAGATCCTCTGCTGTTGCGCTGCTTCTAACAGCCACGTCAACATTTTCGCCATATCGATCTTCCATTTCCTTATAGTACTTGCAGATTTCCTCTTTTAGCTCAGGTGGAATCGGGGTATTTTTGATTAACTCCCTTATTTTCTGACCGCGTTCTGCAAGATTGTTAACATCATGTGTATTAAGATCGGACAATATTTCTTTGATTTTGACGTCGACGCCTTCTTTTCCAATCGTATATTTATATGCATACGCAGTAACAGCAAAACCAGACGGTACATTTACGCCTTTTTCACCAAGGTTCCTTATCATCTCCCCTAAAGATGCATTTTTTCCGCCAACTGATGGCACATCTCCAATCTGTAGTTCTTCAAACCGTTTTACAAATATCTCTTCCATAGGATCATCTTCTCCTTATGAGCCTTATTGCGCCTCAAATGGAAATCGATAACATGTATTAAAACTGTTACCTTTTTAAAAAACCGGTTGTCTATTATGCAATTCCTCAAAATTATTCAGAATATCCTTTCTTTTTGTACATTATTGTCTCTTCTCTTTTGAGATTTGATGGAGTATAGAATTTCATTTTGGCGTCTCCTATTCCAAAAATACTGCGGCAGCAAGAACGGTTGTCCATGGGTTATCTTTATTCCCATGTGCTGTTTGGGTTATGTTTTGTGTCTGTATGAAGCTTCCACTCATCTTGTACTCTTGCTTCCTCTCATTCCAGGCTTTGTCAGGATCAAAGTCCAGGCCTAGTGTGGTGGCAAGCATTGAGGCAGCAAGGTCTTCGGTATGGTCTCCCATCTGTTTACAGATATTGCCATACCCATGATATTCAGAGATATAGCCATATGAATTTTCTTCTTTAGGGGTGGCAATGCCTATTGACGCGCCTATTAATCTATTCGTCTCGTTTGTGCTGCTCCGAGACATTACACAATATGTTATTTGACCTGGTTTGAGAAGAGATATGCCTCTTTCCTTTGAGATAATTTTGCAACCTGGTGGGACTATGCTGGAAACATTCACAATGTTGCATTTCTCAATACCTGCACTACGAAGCGCAAGCTCAAACGAATGCAGTTCGTGCTTGTGCTTTCCAACACCTTTTGTAAAAAAGATTTTTTTTGGCACCATGGCTTTCAGGAATAAACTTTATCTTATAAATATAGCTTTGTATCGGAAATATGGTTTATTCTTCATCTGATGGTTTATCTTCACCCGCGTTTTTCTGTTTCTTAAGAAGATCTCTCATCTGCTTCTGGATGTCAACCTGTTCCTTTTGAAATGCTACTTGCTCCTGCTGGTATGGTGTGATTACGTTGCCTTGTACTAAATTTTCCACTATTTTTCCCACCTCTTTATATGGGTGAACACCATGGAGCTCATAATAGCTTCTGGTGCGGGGAGTCTGAACTTCTTTACCACCACCAAAAAGCCCTAGGAATTTTGCCTTTTTTTCTCCTAATTGCACCCCTCCTGCAGCAAAGGCAGTGTCGTTACCAAGACCAAAACCGGATTGACTAATAGGTATTATTGTTCCAAAACCAAAAATTTGTCCCAAAATGCCTTGTTTGTAACTAATGTCAGTAATTTTATCGTATCTTAGCGTCCTCTCTTCTTTAGTTATCACGCCGCCCTTGAAAACGATGCGCTGGCTCGAAATTATGTATTTATGGGACCGTCGGTACAATTCAACCATCAAAAAACCTATGATTGAAATAGCAACCGTATAAAAAGGAATGAAGATGCCTGCACTTTCAAGAGACCCCATCCAAAACATTAAACCAATACCGCCAATAAACACACCAAGATAAAGAAAGAAAATCCTCCAGCGTATGGTAAGCAATGAAGCGATAACGCCGACCACCAGTAGCACTATCCCCCATACTAATGCTGGGAACCATATGTTGCTGCTAAACAAGTTTGCAAAGTCTGAGAAATTAACTAACCACCCAATCAGCACACCCCACACTATCAAAAATATGCAAAGCGATTGAAGCCCCATAAAGGATAGCGGATGTGGGGATAATATCCTTTCTACTTTCTCATTTTCCAATAGTTCATCTTGATTCATCTTTTTTCCTCTCGCCTAGTTTCATTAATGATTTTATATCAAT
>DAOWHD010000084.1 GCA_030641605.1 Thermoplasmata archaeon | reverse complement strand
GAGGATCAGAGCTTTCAGAAGAAAAAATGAGAGAGATATCTGAAATAATAGGAATTGGAGCATTACGCTACAATATCATAAGGGTACAAGCTGAGAAAGACATTGTGTTCAAATGGGAAGACGCTCTGAACTTTGAAGGAAATGCCGCCCCGTTTATCCAATATGCTTATGCACGCGCCTGTGGAATATTATCAAAAATGGAAAAACCGAAGGATACTAAAGATCCCGACTATCTTTTATTAGGGCACGATTCAGAATACAATCTGGTAAAAAAACTGGCAAAGTTTCCGATGGTTATTGATGACGCATACAAGGGTTTCAAACCGCACGTTATTGCTTCCTATCTATTTGATACTGCCTCCCAGTTCAATCAGTTCTATAGAGATTGCCATGTACTTTCAGAGAAAAATGCTGACCTAAAAAAAGCCAGACTTGCACTTGTAAATGCAACAAGAATCGTTCTTGAAAATGGATTAGATCTACTAGGCATCACTGCACCTGAGGAAATGTGAAAAATGGAATACAAATATGCTAAGTACAATACTTTGCTAAATAAAATAACAAATAAGGACAATCTTTTTGTCGGAAACTACACACTCGATCCTTATCAAAACTGTGATTTTGGATGCAGATATTGCGACTCTGCATTTGATGACGTTATCTATATAAAAACCGATTCTTTACAACTGCTAGAAAAAGAAATCAAAAAAATAGAAAAGGGCATGATAATAGTCGGTTCCGTTGTAGATCCTTATCAGGAAGCAGAAAAAAAACATAAGATTACTAGAAAACTATTAAAGATTATTGAGCATAACAATTTTTATGCTCACGTTCTTACAAAATCCGATCTAGTTTTGAGAGATATTGATATTTTATCCAAAATAAAGGGATGCATTGTAACAATTAGCATAATATCGCTTGATAAAACTGTGTTAAACATTTTTGAAAAAAACGTTCCATCATCTAAAGAGCGGTTGAATGTCATAAAAAAACTTTCAGAAAATGGAATAAAAACAGGTTTGGCAGTTATGCCATTACTGCCATTTATCGTTGAAGAAGAGCTTGAAGAAATAGTTAAAACAGCTAAACAGAACGGAGCACATTATCTATTACATAAGCATTTGGAACTCAAGGGCGACCAAAAAGCGATTTTTCTTAAAATCCTTAGTGAACTAAATCCTGATTTAGTAAGCAAATATGAAGAATTATACAGCGGTAGTTATATGCCTGATCAATCACATATAGCAAAAGTGAAAGATATGGTGGATAAATATTGCAGGAAATATGACATGCCTACAAATATATAGTAAATAAAGTGGAGGGTACCGCTGCTTTACTTCTCCTTTTTCTTCCTTAGGACCATAATCACTAGAAAAGCCAATATCAGTACAATGACTATAATAGGTAAAAGATATTGCACCAAAGGTGAGGTAGGTACTTTTTTATGCGGATGACTCTCGGCGCCAAACGGCGTATGACCATCAACACTTAATTCTTTATCATAAAACAATGGTTTGATGTCTTTTCTTTCCCAATAATTTGCATCACTATAATCTGTTCCGGGAACAAAAGGACGGAGATCAGGATCTCCAAAGAAGCAAACATTTTGTTTTATATCTGCCCACCATTGAGGAGGTTCTGCAATATAAAGTATGCCTACATGGCTTATACCTTCAATAAAAGCCTCTCCAATAGTATTTCCAAGAGCAAGGTTTCTTGGAATAAACTGCGTCCAGGATGTATACCATGATGTAGGCCATGGGTCAATAATTTGAAAAACAGAACCATGCCTAATTAATGTCAAATGCAAATATTTTGTTGATATCAAACAAGCACCGTTTATTACACCAGTAGAATGCATGTTTTCTAAAGCATTATCTATTTCATATCCACTATACTCTGACTGACCTAATATTCCTAACATCATACTAGCAACAACACCATCATAGTAATCTTCAGTATCTTGCAGCCATTCTGGAGAGATATGCCTAACCACCGGCAAACTAGCCATTCCTCCAATAAAATCTAATATCGGTTTTTTTGCAAAACCAAAATCAAAAGCTGTCCTAAAAACACCATGCCCGGTAATGCCACTTTTTGTAGGATTTCCAAAAAACATTGGTATGATTCCATAGGATTCCATTGTCATTGTATCTGGTTCATCTGTAGAACCTAAATAGGTTTCATATCCTCTCCATGGATTTTCTTCATGCACTCCAAAATTACTAGGTTTCCAGAAGTTCAGCACCCCTCCATCTCTGGAACCTCCATGTGCACTGCCCATCCACATTAATGTTCCTCTATTTATATTATCTATAACTGCAGAGAACTCAGTAGAAAATACATTGCCATATCCTCCCCTTTTTAAATAGAAAGGTATGATTTCAGAAGAAGTAAAATCAGGGAAAAAAGCCCCATTTTTCCCAGCATATTTTTTGCACACTCCGTCATCAATGGCATTAAATGAAGGAGATTCACCAGGGATCATTCCATCAGCACAAGTATATTTCCAGCCCCAATACTTACTTGCTCTTTCGTTAAACCTATGATTATATGTTAAATATGTTTGAAGTATGGGATATTTAACAGTCTCTTCCTGCAATGGCCTATCTATCACAAGTCCAAATTTTCCCCATGATAAAAGAGGTCTTCTGTGACTCACACTTCCGTTTATCAGTTTTACACCATTTGTATTAGTTGCAGGGTTCACATAAATAAGACACGGATAAAAAATATTACGTGAGATCCAATATGCAGTATCTACTGGCGATCCAAAGAATCTACCAGGCGTAGCCCTACCAAAGAAAACACGATCCCAAGGGATACCAATGTCATATTGTCCTGCAACGGTGATTATAGATTCCATACCCTCCTTATCAAAACCATAATCTTTCAAAAAGTCGTATACTCGTATGCCTGTTAGATACATTTCGGAGACTGATGGAAGAGCATTTACAGCATTTGGATCATATGCATTCCTTTTCCAACACTCTGTATGCCACACAGCAGAAGAAGATAAACGAGGATGATTTTCAATCAAGAGTAAAGGCACCCCATGGTGGGCTGCAACATATGTGGCAGGTCCTAAAAATAATGCTTTTGATAGTTCACCTGCGGGTTTTCTTTCACCTACATACCAATAACTCCATGGATCCAACGTGGAAAACACAACATCGTTACATTGTGTCTTATCCATTATTTTGCTATATATGTCTCTCAAAACGGTAAAATGTTCTTTGACATCAGCAATGGCACTCATTTCCCATAATGTGTCCTTTTTGAGGTTATTGCCTATGTCAACTAGATATATTTGTTCAACACCAAGTTTGTAAAGAACCCTTTTTGTAGCCTCTGGCAGATTAGACGGAGAAGCATATAACAACGGTGCATTTAATGTTGAAGCAAGTATTGCCCCTTCAGATGCAGATGTGAAAGAGTTTCCTTCACATTCTGAAATTCCCTGTTTCCACGTATATTCAACATCGAAATTGACAGGAGCAGCAATGTCATTCATGGTAAAAACACAAATTGAGTAGCTTTCTCCTTCTTGCAATTGACCAAGTTGCCCAATATTTATTTCTTGACATTCTTTTTTACTTTCATTAGTCGCAGAAAGAACTTCTTCACCACCAGGGCCAATTAATGAAAAACCGAGATTAACACTAGGATCATCCCAAGTAAGTTTAAATGTTGCATTGTTACATCCATATGGCGGAATATCTGAAATTTCAATTAACTTCCCAGGGAACATTTTTACATCAATTTTATAGTTTACATCCACATTGTTTCTCAGTGCTTCTAATAAGGTGCCATATCTACCAAAAGCAAAAATGCCCAAATTGTGATGAACTTCTACGGGTAAATTATTAGTATTGTCGCTATTGACGTTGTGTGTTGGAACATCTGTTGCTGCAGCTCTCCATGGCCCATTTTCATAAACATAAGATCCCATGTATTCCAGATCCATACCGAATTTTTGGTTCCACCCAAATGTGGCAGCAACTTGCATCCATTCACCACCATGTTTACAAAAAAGCTCTAGGTTTGGATCGCCAGGGGGGAATGTTATATTTATTGCATTAAAAAATCCGGGCAAATTAACTGCAAAATAAAAGCAAGGATACCATAAACGAGCTTTTATATACTTGTATTCTTCTGGAATTGTAAAATCTACGAATTGTGGAGTGATAATATTTACTTGCGGAAGGGCAAACTGTTCCTTCTTTATTTTTCCCGAAGGTAAAACTCCATTTATTTTTGAGTGAATCTCGTAATCAGATTCTTCAAATTCCTCGTCAATTACAGCAACGACTGCACTATTAGAATACGACCATTCAGAAAGAGCAAGATTGCTTGCAATATTATAGGGATCATTAGACTCGATAATATTGTAATTTTCTGCATTCCAAGAACTATCTAGCTCATTCTTTGGAACATTTATAAGTGTCATCTGATCTATCTTACCGTTACAGTAGCTCACCCAGTCCTCCATAAAGTAATCTAGACCTTGTCTTGCATTAAGAGAAATCTCTTTTTCTTCTTCAATGTTATATTCATCCTGATAGAAAAGAAGTGGATGAGAATATAATTTTTCGCCATCATCAAAAACAGTTGTTGGAACTGCGGCAAGAAAAGCATAATCATCAATATTGCTATCTCCATCAAAATTTACTAATGTTGTTTTTTTCAACGGAACAACAGGTTTATATGATGGACCCTTATCAAAACCTTCCAAGTAGTCAGCATTTGCTGCCAAGGTAATCGGTAAGTAACCTGCAGTTGACATTATACATATCATTGCTATCGCAACAAAATGATTGAATCCAGATGTTGGTTTTTTCATTAATAATTCCTCATTGATGATAATTAAATCAATATTCTATGAGATTTTATATTATGTATTGATTTCTACATATATAATTTTTTATATACTATTTATTATTAAAGACGGACTCAAAGGTATTTTGCAGAAGAATCTACTTAAAACGATAGAATATACCGAATTCAGATGAATGTTCTATGAATCCAGAACTATGTAGAATCCTAAAAGAAACAACTCTATGCGATTGTGGGCGAGCATTCAGGTGTGAAACTTTGCCACTGGATGAGACAAAGTCTGCTCTTTAAGAGAGAATGTTATAAGCAGACATTTTATGGGATCGAATCCCATCGATGCCTGCAGATGACTCCTGCCATAAATCAATGTACACATATGTGCCTCTTCTGTTGGAGGTATCAAGGTTTTACGGAGAAGGAACTCAAGGAATTCGATAATCCTAAATATATATTAGATAAATCAATTGAAGCGCAACGTAAGCTTATCACTGGATTCAAAGGCGATGATAGGTGCGACCAAATAAAATGGAAAGAAGCAAATAATCCCAACATGGTTGCCTGTTCGTTATCTGGGGAGCCAACACTATATCCAAAGCTTGGAGACTTTTTTAATGAGTGTCACAAAAGAGGCATGACTACTTTTTTGGTTACTAATGGCACCAATCCAGAGGCATTAGCAAATCTTGATCCGCTTCCCACACAATTGTACGTATCAATTGTTGCACCCAATGAAGAAATCTACAAAAAATTATGTTCCCCACTCATCTCCGATGGTTGGGATCGAATCAATCAAACATTAGAACTGCTTCCTTCTTTAGATACCCGAACTGTGATACGCCATACTTTAGTTCAGGATTGGAACATGAAAGACAAATATATTGGGGAATATGGGAGATTAGACAGAAAAGCCTCTCCAGTGTTTATTGAACCAAAAGGATATGTTTTTGTTGGTTCTTCTAGAAAAAGAATGACTCTTTCTAATATGCCATCCCATGATGCAGTTCGCGATTTTGAACATAAACTTGTAGATAATTTGGTATATGAATTTGCCATGGAAAAACTCGCCTCGAAAGTTGTATTGCTAACAAAAAAACCAAATACGGCAAGAATTGTTAAACAAGGTTAATAAGCATTAATAACGACACTATTAATTGATGAGTACTTCCAGTTCTTTCCACCCACGTGGGAAAAATTCTAAACTGCTCTCAATTTTAATTGTAATCTTACTTGTATCTACATTATATGCCTCTCAGTCAATTGCGTTAGTAGTTAATACTCATTCAGGTAAAAACATAGACGAAGATAACCCCAATTATAATCAGTTTATCGTCAAATTTAACGATGTGCCCCTTGTAACTTTCAAGAACAACCTCAAAGATAAAATGGGGAATTTATTTACACATTTGCCCAAAAATGTCGCTAGTGAATTGTTAACTCAATGGGTTTTACAATATAAAAACAAGATTTTGTCTAGGCATATAGAAGCAAAAGAGAGCATTTCAAAATTAACAGGAAAAACTACTGGCAACCTTTTTTCAAGAGAACTTACTATTTTGTTTAATGGCATAGTAATAAAAAATATTTCTCAATCTGCGATAAAAAAAATTGAGAATCTTTCATGTGTCAAAAGCGTCGATCGAGATAGTAGACTTGCCATTTCTTTAAAAGATTCTGTTTCTATAATCAATGCAGATGAAGCCTTACTACTATATGATAAACATGAAAATAGCATTGCTGGGACTGGTGTAACTATAGCAATTTTAGATACGGGAGTTGACTATAATCATCCCGATTTAAAGGATGGTTTTATTGGAGGGTATGATTTTGTTAATGATGATGCCGATCCAATAGATGACAATGGTCATGGAACACATTGTGCAGGTATCGCAGCTGGAAACGGAAATGCGTCTAACTTTACTTTTGTAGGCGTAGCACACAAAGCGAAATTCTATGCATATAAGGTAATGGATTCTAACGGTACCGGATACATGTCATGGTTTATCGAGGCTATGGAGCAAGCGGTTGATCCCAATGGAGACGATGATTTTACAGATCATGCCGACATAATTTCAATAAGTGCTGGCGATTCATCTGGAAACCCTAATGATGCTCTCAGTATGGCTGCAAATAATGCTGTAGATCTTGGCGTCATTGTAGTTGCTGCTGCTGGGAATGATGGTCCAGCATATGATACAATTTCCTCTCCAGGTTGTGCTCAGAATGTAATATGTGTAGGTGCAACAGACAAAAATGACAATATCGCATCTTTTAGCTCACGTGGCTCCAGTTCTTCTGCAACGGTCAAACCAAATGTACTTGCCCCTGGTGTTGATATTACCAGTACATGGTATGATGGGGAATACATGTCCCTTAGTGGTACTAGCATGGCTTGCCCACATGTGGCAGGCACAGTAGCACTTTTGCTGCAGATGCACCCCGATTGGTCACCTGATAAAATCAAAATGGCATTAGAAAATTCTGCTGTTGATCTAAAATACGATATTGCTACTCAGGGCCACGGCAGAATCGATGCATTAAAGGCCATTACATCATTTGGATCACCTATTTCTAAGTTAGAGATTTGTAGCGAAATAGACCGCGGATTAATCGACATCTGTGGCACTGCACTTGCAAATAATTTTCAAAATTACAGTTTATATTATCAAATGGTTAACGAAACGACACAGAATATTGGTTGGATAAAGTTATGCGAGTGTTACGTTGAAGTCAATAATAATGTTTTGTTTGCATGGGATACACATTCGTTGCCCAGCGGAAATTATAGCTTGAAACTAGAAGTCAAGAGTCGGAATCAAACTAGTGTAGATGTTGCCTTCGTATCATTAAAGCAAGGAAACGATACTAAGAGATTATTTATCCGTGCACCTAATGAAATTACTGAGTCAGAACAGTTTACCGTTTCTCTAAGAGATATAGATGGTGTCTCTCAGAGAGCTTTGTTTTTACTTACTTTCCCACATGCTTTGCCAAAAGTGAAGTTTGGGACTTCGCCAATTTTCAAGGCACCTTTACTATTAAATCAACGGATGCAAAGTGTGAAAGGCAGACTCATAGTTTTTTGCCTATATGAAGGATTTAATGTCAAAAATAAAGACATAATGCTATACAATGTAAAATAATCCAGCCTTCTTGAGAAAACAAGAGGGACAAGTATTTTTCCTTAATCACTCATTAAGTCTTCCCCGCCTTCAAATTGAAGCTGTATGGCAGTATAGAGATCTTCGATGCCAAAGAAATCCTTACCGGTAGGGAAAAGGATTGCATGACTTTCAAAATTTTGTATTACCCGCAATACATTTTCACTCATTTCCCGATATACTGAACCTTCCTCATTTGCAACTGTATTATATAACTCATCGGAATCTTTTGACCACCGTATTGCCTGTTTCATTTCTTGCTCTGTAAGCATATCTGATTTACTTAGAATGTTTATCTGAGATTGATTTAATCTAAAATTAGTGGTTAGAGACAGTAGAAGTTGTGATACAAAGCCCGATGCAGTTTTGGCTAAAGCATGATCAATCAGATACGCTACGATAGATCTTTGCGGATTTAGGAATTTCATTATGTATTTTCCCGATTCTCTAAAAACAAACAACTCGAGCTGCCCTGGGGTATCCATTAGTACATAATTAGTCTTGAATGAATTTATACTTTCTTTTATATCTGGTGTATTGAGTGCGATCATATCTGCACATGCTATCTGTGCACCATTAGGTCCAAGTCCATGACTGTCCATTACTTCTTTTAAAGAGATCCAATCACGTATATCTACATCAGGCACATATGGAAGATTTTCAGCACCAGGATCTAGATTAACAGTTATAGCATCCACCCCTCTAAATTCAGTCCATTGCTTAAAGGAACTGGTCAATGTGGATTTTCCGGAACCGGCAGTACCTATAAAATATACGAATATTTCTTCCTTCATTTTACATTACATTTAGCTTTTTCATATGTTTCATTCGTTTCTCAATAAGCTCTTCTGTACCTATGTCATGTCGGATAAAAATATGTTTGCCTTGGACATAATTCAAAGCATCTTCACACATCTTCTCTGCATCAGATAATGCATCTGCTATACCAACAACTGCCAACGACCGTGAAGAAGTAGTATAGACGAAATCGTCTTTCTTATTGACTGAAGCATAAAACAGCTTTGATCCTGTATTTTTTATGCTCTTTTCATCAACAAGAACTTTTTCCCCTACCATACTCTTTACACCATATCCTTCAGGGACTACATACTTACATACAGTAGACTTCTTGTTTAATCGCAGTTTCTTATTGCTTAGGCTACCATCCAACATAGATGTGCATAATTCAATAAAATCTGTCTCTAAAAGTGGAAGCACATTCATAGCTTCAGGATCACCAAAACGTGCATTGATTTCAATTATTTTGGGGCATTCAGCTGTAACCATGAACTGCCCATATATCGGCCCGATATACTTGCAACCTTCTCTGTTTAATGCCTCAATTATCTCCTGCAATATAGCAGCCGCTTCTTCATAACTGCTCCGAGGTAAAAACGGTAACAATCCATCGGCGCATGAATATGATCCCATGCCGCCAGTATTAGGCCCCTCATCTCCTGGAAACAATCGTTTATGGTCCTGAACTGCGTGAAGCGGCAGTATACTATTTCCGTCAGAAAAAGCCTGCAATGTGAATTCCTCGCCAACGGCCTTTTCCTCTATCAAGACTTTTGCTTTGCCGCCAATCTTTTGATTAATCACCTCCTCAACATATTCAAGTGCTTCGTCTGTTCCATAGAAATGATCGCCAGATACTTTAACTCCCTTACCACCAGTAAGACCAATGGGTTTAATTGCTACATCTCCATCAAATTCCTCGATGAATCTTTTCGATTTTTTAACGTCTGTAAAGGTCTCATACTTCAACTGACCATGAATCCCATATTTTCTTAAAAGGTTCCGCATCCATTCCTTATCTGTTTCAATTCTAGCTGCTTTGCTTGTTGGCGAACATACGCTAATACCATTTCTAGTCAATTCGTCTGTGAGCCCTGCTTCTAAAGGTGCTTCTGGTCCGATCAATGCCAAATCAATTTCCTTTTTTTTTGCATAATCGACAACTCGGTCGATGTTAGTTTCTTCCTCCAATAGATACTCTTTTGATAAAAATTCTATTCCTGGATTTAAATTGTGCATAATGCTATAGATATCTGCATTTTTAGATCGATAAACAGCATCGCATATGGCATGTTCTCTAGCACCACCACCAACCACCAATACATTCAAATCAATCAACCCCCACTTTTGAATACAATTCCAATATTTAACCTACTCTATTTTTCCAAGATCTCACTAATGGACAATAATGGCACAAATTCCACATTTAAATTTTCGATTTTTTCTCCAGCTCCGCTTTCTCTGTCTACCACTACTAAGACTTTATCAACCTTTCCATGGTTTTCATGAAGGATTTGTAAAGTTTTCACCACCGATCCTCCACTTGTTGTTACATCCTCTACAACTAAAATTTTTTTGTTTTTAACGCTGCCACCTTCTAGTTGTTTACTGGTTCCATGTTTCCTTTTATCTTTTCTTACAATTACGTAAGGTATCTTCGTTTTTAATGATAAAGCCACAACTAATGGTACCGCACCGAGTTCCATGCCTGCTATAAGGTCATAACCTTCAGCATGCTCGGCCATTGCCTCTGCAATTTTTTTCAATGTATTTGGATCAGTACTTGCATTTTTGATATCAATATAATAATCACTAACAGCACCGGATGTCAATACGAAATGTCCAAACTTTATTGCACCACAGTCTTTAAGGAGTTGTATAAGCTGTTCTGTTTTCATACAATCTCTAATTGTAATGACAGCCCGTAATTTATAATTTTACATTAACAAAAGAATGTTTGGGATTTACCAAACAAAAACAAACAGTTTTTAAATAATGTAGGGTTAAGTAGTATATAAGCATGCCAAAAGTTACGTTGGATCGGAATGCATTTAGGGCTCTTGCCTCAGATACAAGACTAGATATTTTAAAATCTCTTGATGGTAAAAAGTTAAGTTTAAAAGATATCAGCGATGTCACAAATCTTAATAAAGCAACCCTACACGAACATTTATCAAAACTAAATGAAGCAGGCTTGGTGAAAAAGAAATCAAGAGAGGGGCATAAATGGGTGTATTATAAGCTTTCTTGGAAAGGCGAAAGCCTGTTACATCCAGAGAACACGCGAATAGTGGTATTGTTTGCCGCCACATTTGTCATATTGTGGGCCGGGATCATACAAGTTTTTCTGTACGCAAAAGAGGCAGCGATAAATATGCGAGACAATGCTTCATATGCTGCAGAATCTTCAACCTTAGACAAAGGTGCCGGTATTGGAAACGATTCGGCTATTTCACTTCCCACAGAGGGAGCTAATTACCTTTCTGAAAACTCCATGTTTCCTTACATTGCCATCATTTGCTTTATAGCTTTTGCAATATTTTTATGCATATCTCTTTGGAGATTGTGGGAAAATAAAACACCAAAACTCTAATTAACCTTGAAGTAAACTAGGCATATGTTTTTGATCCTTTAACGAATTTAACTCTTTTGAATATGTTCTGCAATGTTATCATCTTCGATAAAATCAAATAATGTTTTTTGCATCCGCATCACCAATTTTCCATAACACGTGAGGGATTATATGCTTTTCGATATATGCACATCAAGTGTTCCTCTCCAATAATATTTTTTGTTTTTGAATATTCATTTGCAACATGAATTGAGTGCCATCATTTTATCAAAAAGTTATTTTTACAGGAAAATTATATATACTATCAAACATAAATAAAAGTATGCTGTAGTGCTTCTTTATTTCACTACGCATTTTAGCCTTATAAAACAAAGTAGGACACAGACAAAATGCCAGAAAACAAACATCAAAAATCAGTTTCTCAAAAAGAGGAGGCGGTGAATAAATAAATGCCTGGGATGGCCATAATTCTCATTGGTTTCGTAGCAGGACTGTTCACAATGACCATTGTAAGTTTTTATAAATGGTTTTTGGAAACTTGGAACGGTGGATTAAATTAGATCTTTAACAGAGATGTATAAAAGAAGTGCAATCCTATTCAAAAAAAATTATTGAAAAAAAGAAAAAAGAGAGATAGCTAGATACTATCTCAATCGTCTATTTTGGCATCTTTGGGAGTACTCTTTCAATCTCTTCGGTTTTTCCAGCATCCCAGATTGCTCTAATTGCTAGAATACCTGCAGCCGGCGCTGCGAATATTGCTATATATCCCGTTATATTTGTTAAAAATGGCTCTAGTCCTTGCCATCCTCCAAATGACCACGTACTTGATAGTGCTCCAATCAAAACCAACGTCAATGCTCCTATCAAGAATGCGGGTACTTTTTCGTGCGTGATTGATCCCATTGCAAAAAAAGACAACAGTCCAACTACAAAACCAAGTACTGCAAGAAGTCCTGCAACATATGAATTAGCATCTGTATACCAATTGGCCCCAACGATTAGACCGACGATCACTGCAACCAAAATTCCGATTAGAAATAACCAGCTTCCTACCTTTCTTAATAATTCTTCCATTTTTCACCATCCTTCCTAGTTTATTTTACTATCTGGAAAAAATATAATCTCAATACTTAAAGCTTTAGTGTAAATGAACGTGTAGGTGTATACGTAGGTAACTAATCAATAGATGGTTTTCTCCATATTTCGCATATATTTCATATAATGATATTCTATCAAAAAGTATGTTTTTCCATTTTGATGTTTGTATGGAATACCATTATATAGTATGACTGGCAAAGATTAACACGATTGTACTAATTAGGATGAATTGATTATGAGGGGCTGAATGCTTTGGATTCACCTCTTCTTGCATCTTAGCCCCTTGCCCTCCCTTTTATGCCTTCTAAGCACACGTTTAGATGAGCTTGTGGATATACATAGCGATGAGGACAACCTAGGGCAAACGATGCTGTTAAATTTCTGGGAAAAATTTAAATCTTTTAACTACATGTTATTAAAAAGATGGGATATGAAAACTATAATGATAGTTGATGATGAGATAGATATGCTCAAAGAGGCGAAATCATTTTTAGAAAAAGATGATTTTGAAGTTGTCACTGCAACAAACAGCCGTGATGCGTTAGAGCACATGGGCAAAATGAATGAAGAAAATGTCAATTTAATATTGGTGAACACGGTTACATTTTTGGATAACAAACCTGCTTTCTTTTCAATAAAACCGACATCTAAGATGAATATAAACACCAGCAAAACAGAAGATTTTTTACAAAAACCTAAAAATTATAATATGGATTTTTTAGAACAATTACGTGATTTTGTAAATAGAAAATTAGAGGAATGATGGGAACTTACATTCCATCATGGGCATTTCTATGCAGTAGGGAGATACATTCCAACTGTTTAGGGTATCATGGATTCATAGTGATACCATTCGTGGCGAAGTAGTTTTAGTGATTCGAAATACATTTGTGGCAAATATTTTAACGAAATTTCAAAGGTTGTAAG
>DAOWHD010000032.1 GCA_030641605.1 Thermoplasmata archaeon | reverse complement strand
ATAAATCAACGTGAGATGGACGAGGAGATAGATTCTAAGTGCGTTATCTACTACTTTTGCTTGAATCGTTTTTCCAGTTGTTGACTCTGTATGATTTTTACTGATTTTCAAGACATACCTTTCAGTGAAATCAAGAATGGAAATATAATATTTTAGATGAACAGATACAGAACCTTATTACGTAATAGATACATATTAGGATATTAAAAAATATATCTTTTAGATATCTATCATGCGTAATACTTCTGTTTTAACACTAATGCGCCAGGCAGAAAAGAAAATTAAAACCCACTCTGAAACTGTTGTAACAACTGAGTCGCCCCCTGTTTTTTTTCAAGTGTAATCACATGTTCTGTCATACTTTCAAATGTTTCATCATGACTGATTACAAAAATTTGAGAAAACCCAGAAAGCTCTTGCAACTGACTAACTAAATTATCTTTTTTATTTTCATCAAGATTCATCGTTGGCTCATCAAGAAACACGACATCCATTTTGCTTAACAATTTTAAAATTGCCAATCGAACTGCTAACGCCGCACACATTTGCTCCCCGCCGCTTAACTTATGAAATGCTCGTTCATTTCCTTCATCATGGATAACAATCTCGTAATCCCTTGTCCAAGATAACTCTTCGGAAGGAACACCGCGAAGCTGCCGATAAATCCGATCAGCTTCTCTGGAGATTTCCTCAACAAGAATCTCAGTTATCAACGGCCGTGTCTGCTGAAATGTTTCACGGAGAAACTGAGCAAATTCAATGTCTTTACCAAGAAAACGGTAGTCTTTTTGGTTTTGCATTAACTGTTTTTTCGCCTTCTTTTTATCACGGATATGATAATCCAATTCAGTTTTTTGTTTCAGCCATTCATCAATTTGCGTTCGCTTTCGCACCTGTTTTTGTTTTTGTTCATCAAGCGTTTTTTTAATCGTTTCAAAAGTGTTTTTATCAAATTGTTTCTTTTTGTCTTTTAACTGTGTTGTCTCGTTACTTATTTGTTGTTCAATGGTTCCAGCAGATGACTGAAAACGATGTACCATTTTTTTCTGTTGAGCTTGTTTTCCTCCAGCATCTTTGTATTGAAGATAGGTTTCATAGGGCTGCTGTAATTGTTTTTGCTGTGCTTTAATAGAATCAATCTTTTCTTGAACTGAATCATACGCGCCTAGCTTGGAGGAAAGCTGATTCTGCCTTTCTTTCAACTGTGTAAGTTTTTGTTCAACTGTTTTAAGCTTTGCTTCTTTTCCATGATGGTCCTCATACCGAATGTTTGCTTGCTGAAACTTTGCTTTTGGGTCTTTTAACTCGTCTAACTTCGTGATAAGCTCTTGTTTTTTCCTTATCTCCTCTCCTAAAGATGACGCATGAGCATCAAGTTTTTCTTTATGATTTTTCTGTTCTTCAGCATCCTTTTGAAATGAGGTACGCATCGTTTGTAAATCGTCAAGTCGTTGTAGCTCCTGCTCAGCTTTTGTTGCCTCTTGTAATTGTTTTGTAATGTGTTTCAGATCGTTTTCCACTTGCTGTTGTGTTTGTTGAGCCTGAGTAATCTCTTGTTTTTTTTGAAAAATTATCTCCTTTTTTTGCTTTACATTCAATGGACGTGAACACGTAGGGCAAGCGGATTTTTCATGTTTGTTAAGAAGATCAATAGCTTTTTGTTGTTCCTGCTGCTGATGGGTTGTAATAGATTGTTTCTGCAAAAGACGATCTTTTTTTGTTTGAAGCTGAGCACGTTGTTGTGCCGTTTTTTTCATTGAACGAATCGTATCAATTTGCCGATTTATTGTACTAAATTCCTTTCGTAACTGTGAAATCTTCTGTTTGACCTGTTTTTGTTGCTTTTGTGTTTGGTCAAGTTCTTTTTCTTTTTGTTTGATGTCATCAAGTTTTTCTTCGAGCTGCTGCTGTTCTTTTACCCTTGCTTCTAAGGTCTTCATCTGCTCTTTACTTTTTTTGGCGATAGAAACATCTTCTTGATACTGTTTTAGTTGCTGCTGCAAAGACATCTGTTGTTTATCTAAATGCATAGATTGTTTTTCAAGGGCATCTTTTCTTTTCTTTTTTTGATGGAGTTCATCAAGTTGTTTTGAATACACTATATGCTGCCGGTATCCTTCAGCATGCGTTTTCACTAGTTTTTCTGCTTTTTCCGCTTCTGCTAACTGTTTTTTTGCCTGTTTAAGCTGTGCAAGTAGATCTTTTTGTTTTTCCTGATGTAAATGCAAAGAATTGGTGAGTTTTTGTATTTGTTTTTGAATGGTTTCAAACCGTGTTTTTTCCCGTTCATTTACCTTAATACACTGCGTAATCTGTGAAAGTGTTTGCTTTGTTTTTTGAATATGATCTGCTATTTCTGTTGTTTGCTTCTGTAAAACAGGTAAATCTTCAACGGTGCTTTCCAAACGAGCAATCTGTTCAGACACCTGGCTTTTTTTATGACGTAGTACATCAATAACTCCTTTCATATCGCGCCAAAGTCTACGGTACACATCAACTTCAAGTAATGGATTAAACAACTCAGCACGCACGGATGGAGTCTCTGAAAAATCATTGGTAAATTTTCCCTGAGGCACTCCAATACTTGACTTCCACAACGTCTGAAGATTCATTATCCCGGGAACGCCTAATTGTTCCTTCAACCATAAAATAACCTCTTCTTTTCCATTAAGTTGTAATCGGGTATCCGTATCAGCATCAAACACGTCAAATCGGGCTTGATTTACACCACGTTCAACTCGATAGTGTTCCCCATCACTGTCAGATTGAAACGTTACCATAACTTTGCCTGATTTTTTTCCGTCACGAACAAAATCTGCTTGACTATATGGGTAAAGATAATCAAACAATGCAAATCCAATTGCTTCACACAACGTGCTTTTCCCAGATCCATTTTCACCAATAATTGCATTAACCCCAGTTTGAAACCTAATCATTGGTGCAGCATCATCATAACTTTTTACATCTTTTAACGCAACGGAAGTAATCTTCATTGATCCTCCTCCACCGATTCATCATCAGTGGGAAATAATGTTTTTCGTTTTTTTTGCAAAGTCTCTGCAATATCTTCTGGGGATTCATTGGCTAATAATTCTGTTTTCAATGCGATTAACACTTCCGCAATGTTCTTTTTTTCCGATGCAAATCGATCATCCTCTCCTGCTTTCATTTTAAATACTGCGTGTTCTAATCGCTCCCGATTCACATGGCCATCTTCATCAAAAATTGCATCTCGCCCTCCCTCAATTTCATTAATGACTTCTCCTGTTTCAATTGATTCAGTAGCATCACTTGGTTGTACTTTTATTGCCTGTGTATTTTTTTCAACTAAACTTAATAATTCATCAATGTTTAACAGAGAACGACTGAAATGCAATCGTCCTTTCAACCGTAAATCAATAATAGGCTTTCGAATGCCAGTTTCATTTTGGAAAAACGGTTTTTCTTGCATTTTCTGTAAAAACTGTTGTTCAATACGAAGTTTCTGTTGAAATCCATTGAGTAATTCCTCCTTTGAATGAAATCGATCAACAGAAAACACGATTTTATAAAACGGCCGGCGTTTCGAAAACACATGCGTTGCCTTAACCGCTTTTTCCTTTGAAATTTCGACGATATAATAGCCCAGATCCCATGTTGCCTCACGGGTATTATGGGCTTCTAAAGAACCCGGGTTAAAAATCCAGTTGTTTTCACTGTATTGTTTATGAAGATGCCCTAATGCAATATAATCAATTACATCTGATAACGGTTCAAGTGTTAGTCCTGGTACACCACCAGTAAGTCCGGGGATATGCCCTTCAACACCAAAATGACCTAAAAGAATCGTCCAATCTGGTTTCCCATATGTATCATTCACTGTTTGAATTGCTGGTGCAAGCTGTTGTAACCGTTCAATGGTCCGCTGGCCAGAATACTGCAAACCAAAAATCCGACCTTCGCCAATGTCAACAAAACCAGCATGCGAGCCCGGATCATTTGCATCATATTTACGAAATGATAAATCTGTTTCGGTAACATCTGCTTGCAAAAGAATACTCTTTTTCTTCCGATGAAGATATTCCAACCAAGTCATATCCTCCTTGTATAATTTTGCGTCATGATTCCCTTGGATAAGGACAATAGGAATATCCTGGGCAACAAACCGACTCAGTCCTTGTTCAGCATTGCTTAATGTTTGCGCTGTCACATTTTTATGATGAAATAAATCACCGCAAAGCACAACAAAATCAACATCTGCAGCAATACCTTCTTCAATTGTTGAAAGGAATGAATAGTACATGTCTTGACGTCGCAATGCCATATTATACTGACGATGGCCGAGATGGACATCAGAGAAATGCAGAAATTTCAGACTATCTTCCCCCATATAAACTGTCATATCATGTATCAAGTTTTCTTATAAAAACATAGTCCCGAAAAACAAAAAAATGTATCCGAATTTTGTTTCTAGAGCAACAACTGAGCTTTTTTATATAATTGGTTGGGTATCAATTGATCCCCTTGATTTTCGTTTGACTTTACAATACTGGATGAACTATTTTGACCACAGGATCCGATACGCCAGCAAAACATCATGAAAGCGTTGGATGTTCTATCTTCGAAATTTAGGCAGATTCTACTTATCACTCACATCGAGGATATTAAAAATCATGTGAAAAATATCATCTATGTAAATAAAATGGAGAACAATAGCAACACCATAAAATTTGAATAAAAAGAAAGGATAGAGATTGATTATTTTACAAATCTCAGTTTCCTCTTTTTACTTTTTGGTTTGGTTTTTTCGTTTTTATTCTCTTTTGTAACCCCTTCAACGATATTTTTAGGTATGTCTTCTAATGAAGAGGATGTTGGTGGAGATGTAGAGAATAGTTTGTTGAATATCTCTTTGTTAGAATCAAACCAATTCTGCCAGCCTTTTGTTTCTCCCTTCAGCATGTTACATTCCCCTTCTGTTTCCTCGTATAGCTTATATAACTTTGTAAGTCGCTCTTTTTCTTTTTCATATTGATCCGACAGATCATTGAATTTGTCTTTGTATCTTTCATTATCTTTCAATTTGTCAACTTGCTCCTGTAGTGAATTTATTGTGTTTTCTTTGTTGTTAACATCATCTTTCAAAGTGTGATTTTCCCTGTCCAGTTGATTACGGATGCTGGTAAATTCGGCAACTCTTTTTTCGTATTCATCGAATTGATTGATTTTTTCTTCGCTTTCTTTTAGCTTTTGAGTAAGCGTATCTATCCTAGTGTTAAAGTCATCTTCCAACTGTTTTTTGGAGGCTTCAGCTTTATTTGTCTGCTCCTCAAATTCCTTAATTTCCCTTTCAGCTTTAGAAAGTTCCTCTTCCTGATTTTTATATGCATCCCACAGTTTGATGAGCCGCTCCTTTTCCTTTTCCAGTTCCGTACTGTACTTTTTCGCTCCCTGAAAAGCTTCTTCCTTTCTTCTTTCTGCTTCTGTAATCTCCCCCTCGAATCTTTCGATGAGGTTATTAATATCTTCTAAGCTTCCTACATCCAGCATACTTTTTATTCTTGACAAATCCTCTGTATTTTTGGCAAACGAATTTTTAACATTATCAATCTCATCTGCTGCTTGACGTAACTTCTCTCCAAGAGAAACTAAATGTTCCGCATTTCCTGTTGGCATATTTTCCTCACTCATTATCATTATACCTCCCAATCAACTTCAATATTTTGGGAATGAATTTGTTGATATTTAAGGATTGTCATAAAATCAACTAATATTTTTTCCCTTATTGACTTTTTGTCAACCCTGCCATATTTTAGATAATTTTTGGTAAAGCAAGGTATTCTCGTATTCACCACTAAACTAATAAACCACTGTCAACATACCTTTCCCTAGATAATAACCTAATTTCTAGGAGGAATGGTTGGATGGGATTATTTGGAAAAACTAGCTTTGCATTTATACTTCATAGAATTTTTGGTAAAAAGCATGCTAAGATAGGTATTTACGGCCCTCCAAATGTCGGGAAAACCACTCTAGCTAATCGTATTCTCCGTGATTGGACTGGTGACATCATGGGTAGTGTATCTGAGATTCCTCATGAGACGCGGATAGCAAAATGGAAAAAAGATGTAAAAGTAGAAAATGGGAATTCATCTTTATATATGGATATTGTGGACACTCCTGGTATCGCTACTAAGGTTGATTATAAGGAGTTTATGAATACATTTGGTTTAAGTAAAGATGAATCTAAACAAAGGGCTAAAGAAGCCACTGAGGGAGTTATAGAGTCGATTAGGTGGCTTGAAGATGTTGATGGAGTATTGTTGGTTATGGATGCCACACAGGATCCATTCACACAGGTAAATGTAACTATTCTTGGAAACCTTGAGGCACGAAAGCTCCCTGTTTTGATAGCTGCAAATAAGATAGATATGGAAGATTCAAGTCCTGCTACTTTAAAATCTGCCTTCCCTCAACATCCGGTTATACCAATAAGCGCACTGACTGGATACAATTCAGAAAACCTCTATACGAAAATGGTAGACCATTTCGGGAAGAAAAGAAGAAAAAAAAGGAGGTAAGTAAATTGACAAAAAAGAAAGATGGAATCTCGGTCAATCTTGTATCTCGTCAGAAGCTAGATGAATTTTCCTCTGCTGAAAAATTGGAGTTCATTCTAAAGGAAGTTCAAAAGGGGAAAGTGTTGGTATTGGAGCATGGTCTTACTCCAATGGAACAAACGGAGCTTATAGCGCATACTATGAAAGAAATCAAGCAGGATACCTTTATTGGAATTGAGATGGAAGGGTATGGTGAGGACAAACCATCAATCATTCAGAAAATCTTGGGTGTAATAAAAAAACCTCGTATGACTGTAATAGGTCCTGCCGATCTATTAAAAACAGTACGTAAGGACAGTAACATGATTCAGACAAGGATAATTCCTGGAAGGGGGGCTGAATAAAAATGCCTCATCAATGTCTCAAATGTGGCAAGATATTTGAGGAGGGCTCGTCTCAGCTCTTAAAAGGATGTCCAGATTGTGGAGGGAATCGTTTTTTCTTTACTAAAAAGCCATTAGATGAAAAAGAAAGAAATGTAATAACCCGTGAGGTAGGTAAAGATATAAACACTAAAATAGTTGATATACTGGGTGGAGAAAACGGCGATATCATTGATAAATCTGGCAAATGGATTACAATGAAGCCTAAAGATGTTCGCAGGGCATTGGAACAACATCTTCCGAAAGATGTTAAGAAGAAAAAGAAAGTTTCAGATAAAAAAGAGGGCATCGATATTATATTAAACGGCAAATATCGAGAAGCAGCACTAGCAAAACTGGAATCTGAAATGAAAAAGCCTAAAACCCCTGAAACGATAGATATTGAGCGATCCGGAAAATATCGAATAGATTTGAAAGGGCTCCTAGAAGAGGAACCAATTATAATTCAAAAAGATGGATCATATACAATTCACTTGCCTTCCCTCTTCAAGATGATTGATAAATGAAAGGAAAAGTGAAAAGATGGTAAGGGTTTTTATAACCCTAGCCTTCTGTGTAGCTTTATCACAGATTCAACAGCAGCCTTCGCTCGTTCTTCTATCCGCGCCTCTGCCTGTAGCCGCGTCATGCCGGGTCCAGATATACCAAGGCCAACTGGTTTACCATGTTCGATGGCTAGATCGGCTATCTTACGAGCGGCATGCTGAATGACGATATCATCATGCTCTGTTTCTCCCTCAATCACTGCTCCAAGTGCTACAACGCCGTCAATGTTTTTTCTTTCAAGTAGTTTCTTTATCGCTAGCCCCATGTCAAATACGCCCGGAACTTTAACCGTTTGTGTTATTTCTGCTCCCAAAAATTGTGCGTGTTCCTTTGCTCTTTCCATCATCATCATTGTTATGTCGTAGTTAAATTCAGAGACAACAGCACCTATCCTAATCTTCTTCTCTTCTTTTGTCATTTTATTCACATCCTAGCTCTTTAAAGGGCCTGCGTCTTCAAATCCTTCCCGCAAACCTTTTCCTGCTTTTCCAATAAGTTTTTCTGGTTTAAACAATAAGTCTATTACATTTAATGCATGTTCCCTGGCGCGATTATCTGCAAGCAATGCTAGTTCTTTTCCATCTTTGCTTTCGTCTTCGTGGACAAAAACTTCCATTATGTGTTTGTTGCACATAAGCTGTGTTTGTATGAGTCCGGTACTTGCCTCATGGGCACATTGTTTGTCAATAGGTTTTGGACCAGGCATACCAAAGGCCATGACAATGTCACAGTTCTTTTCCTCAAACAATTTTTTACATGCCACCGGGAGATCCTTTACCCCTGGAACTGTGTACCGAACTATCTTAAAGCCAGTTATATTTGATTTTAATTCATCAATGGCTGCCTTTGCCATGTCATATCTTGCAAATGTTGTGTCGGCAATTCCTATTTTTTTCATTTTCCCTCAATTTTATCCATACTTTTTTGAAATTCATAGGCTGATATGATTTTAGCAATTATTTTGCGAGTGCCGTTAAGATCATCCATCCCACTGTATTTAGGTAATCTTACTACCTGGGCAGTTATGTTCCTTTTTTTTAGCTCCCGCTTTATTTTCTCCGCGTTATGAATCTGATCATATCCAAGTGCGATTATATCTGGTTCTATATCTTTAACAACCTTATACATGTCATCCTTGTGGCCCAGAACGGCTTCATCCACTATTTTTAACTCTTTAATAATTTCCAATCTCATTTTTTCTGGTGTAACTGGCTCGTGCTTCAGCTTTCTAACAGTCGAATCGCATGCTACTATCACGGCTAATTCATTGCCTAACTTCTTTGCCTCTCTTAAGTAATATATGTGTCCCATGTGAAGAAGATCAAATGTCCCGGTTGCCACTACTTTGACCATTTTTCCCAAGCCTTTATCAAATCCCTTCCTTCTAAAAAAACAAGGCCGTTATCTTCGGCATACTTTTTAGCATTGCTTTTGGATAGGGCTTTACCATTGTCTCCCATGATCTCGCAACCACTTCCAACGGGCGTGAGTCCAGCCATTTTTAAGAGAGAGACAACTAGTTCAGTATGTCCAAATCTATCAACGAGTGGATTTTTTGAAGCTATGCAAATAGGAATGTGGCCAGGAGATCTAAACTCTTTTCCTAGCATTTCGGTTGCTTGATTGCCCTCAAGATTGCTTATTCTTTTCGCAAGTTCTGCAAATCTTTTCATGGTCAGACTACGATCAACATCAGTTATGCCAGTAAATGTATCTCGATGGTTAATATACAATGAAAAAGAGGATTTTGTATCATATGGAATATCATTTGCGGTAAGTGATTTTAGAACGGGATAATCACCCTCTATATCTAAAAACAAGTCGGCTAAAAATGGAAGTTTCAATTTATTTGCCAATTCGTTTGAAACCATAATAAATATGAGTCCCCCACCATCTTTTCTCATTGTTCTTATTGATTTTGGGGTAACAAACTCGGAAGCCATGACTATATCCACTTCACCTTCTCTATCATCTGCGTCATGGATCAAAACAAACTTTCCGTTACGAAGATCAGACGCGGCGTTGTCTATATCTTTTATAAATTCACCCAAATACGAATTTACCTCCCTTAAAATAAATATTGGTTTGTTACTCAGAAATGGGTTGGCTCTTCTTCCCTTTGTTTGATGCTAGCTTCCTTGTTATGTATCCCGCTATACGATTTCTGAGTAGAGTACTATCAACATTGCTTAATTCTGTGACCTTTTCCTTGTTGTGCTGAAAATCCTTAGCAACAAATTGATCTGGGTACTTTTCCAAAAATTCTCTTGCAATGGTCTTTATGAACGTCGATCTTATGTTTCCCAGGATATCACCCTTTAAATTGTAGGAGGCTGGAATATCTTTTTGTTATTTAAACACTTTGGAAGTGTCGGCTTCATCCCAAAATGTTTCCAGATGGAAAAAAGTGACTAAAACATAAATACCGTTGTGGGAAAGTGAGATACAAGAATTTCGTTCAAAAGCAGTAAAATAATTTTTCTAGTCATTGCCATCGCAATTGTTTTTCTCCTGTTGCAATGCTAGAATTTATCGAGTTTTTGAATTTCAGGATGAGGTCTACTCTGCATTTTTAATCATAATTTTGCATTTTTATTCAAGTTTTTTCTGGTTAAATGTGTAAAGTTTACACATCCAAAAAATTTAAATGCAAATATTATATTACAAACCT
>DAOWHD010000074.1 GCA_030641605.1 Thermoplasmata archaeon | reverse complement strand
GAAAAAGAGAGAGAAGCCAAACAAGCAGAGAAGGAAAAGCAGAAACAGAAGGAAATAGAACTGGCGAAAGCAAGAGACAAAGCGAAAAAAGCAAAGATAGAAGAAAAGAAACAAGAGAAGCGAGATCTAGCGGAAGCAAAAGCTAAGGCTAAACAGGCAGAAATAGAAAAACGGAAGCAAGAGAAAGAAGCAAGAAAACTAAAACAAGAGAAACAAAAGAAAGTCAAAGTTAAAACTCCCAAAACCAGCAAAGACAAAAAACACTTGCGATTTGGTAAAACAAAGAAAGAGCCTATGGCTAAGCCACCCATGCCGCACATTCCAAAAACCGAACAGAATGCCATTAGTGATGAACCTGGAATAGAGGATGCAGAAAAACTTAAGAGAAATACACTAGCAAAATTAGGATTTTTAGAAAAGGGATCATGGGAGGAACTGGATTTTCATCCGTTGATAGAACCTTTTGCATATGCTTTAGTAATCCGCAAAACAGAAACTCTTGATAATCTCTACATTGTGGTTGAAATAGAACTAACAAAAGAAGAATCGGAAAAGTTGGAACTAATAAACGAGGTTCTGAGTAAATTTACAGTGGATACCAATGAGTTAGAATCAAAGGGCAGAGATAAATATCTGAAAGAGGAAATCGACCAGATTATAGAAGATTATACCATTAAACTAGGCGCAACCTCCAAGAAGAAGATTGCCTATTTCCTGGAAAAAGAACTTCTTGGACTTGGCAAATTGGAACCGTTGATGAAAGATCCAAATATTGAAGATATCTCATGTGATAGTTCCGATGTTCCTTTATTCATATATCACCGCAATTACGGTTCGTTAGTGAGTAGCGTAAAATTTGCTGATGAGGATGAGCTTTCTTCTTTAGTCGTCAAACTTTCCCAAAAGTGTGGTAAGCACATCTCTATTGCCAAACCCATGCTTGATGCTACAATGCCAGATGGATCAAGAATCCAAATGACTCTAAGCAACGAAATTACTACCAAGGGCTCCACGTTCACCATCAGAAGATTTAAAGAAAATCCTTTCTCTCCATCAGATTTGATAGAGTTTAATACAATGTCTGCAGAGATGCTGGCATATATGTGGATAGCTGTAGAGTATGGCGCTAATGCACTTATTGCTGGTGGTACTGCATCAGGAAAAACCTCTACTTTAAATGCACTTGCATTATTTATTCCACCTGAATCAAAGATAGTTACTATTGAAGAAACAAGAGAAATTAACCTTCCACACAGTAATTGGATTCCAGGTGTTGCCCGTTCTGGATTTGGTGAGGTGGTAGGCGGCAAGGTAACCGGTGAAATCGACATGTATGACCTCATGAAGGCCGCCTTAAGACAAAGACCGGAATATATCTTGGTTGGGGAAATACGTGGTAGAGAGTCATATGTTTTATTTCAGGCAATGGCCACAGGACATACAACATATTCTACAGTTCACGCCGATTCTACCAAATCTCTGATACATAGATTAGAAGGAGAACCCATAAACATTCCACGTATTATGCTGCAGTCTTTAGACGTTGTATGCATTCAGACAATTTCGCGTGTTAAAAATAAAAGAGCAAGAAGATGTAAACAGATTATGGAAATTATAGACATTGATCCTTCAACAAAGGAGATTCTTACAAATGAGGTGTTCCACTGGGATCCTGTTGAGGATAAATTCATCTATTCAGGTAAAAGTTACGTTTTAGAACGTGTCAGGATCGAGAAAAATCAAAGTCGTGAGGAAATCACAGACGAACTCGGAAGAAGAGCCGAGTTGCTAGACTGGATGACTAAGAAAAACATTAAAGAATTTAAAGAAGTCGCATCCATGATTGCCAACTACATTGATACTCCTTCTAAGATTATGAAGAGATTAAAGGAAGATAAGGGAAGATAGCTAAATGGTTAAAAGAATTACTCTGTGTCCATCATGCAATTCAAAGATTGATGTTGAGGGAAAGCCACATCAGGAAATTGAAACAAGATGCCCCAAATGTAACAATAAAATAAAGATTTTACTGGGGGAAGAGAGTTTAGAAGACCTTGAAATTTATTCTATATATGAACCATATGAATATGTCAAAATAGTAAAGAATATTGAATCTCTTGACAAATATTACTGGGCCATACAACCTCCCTTAAAGGAAGACGAATCTAAATTGCTCAGTTATATACAAAAAACACTTATTGAATCACTAGATGTTCGTCTAGATCAGATTGAAGGAGATGCCAGAGAATTTTTGTCAGAAAATATTGATAGAATAGTAAAGAAATATGAGATAACAATTAATGATAAGTTAAAGGATAAAATTTTATATTACACTAAGAGGAAATTTGTCGGGTTTGGAAAAATAGACCCATTGATGAAGGATCCTTATATCGAAGATATTTCCTGTGACGGATCAGAAGTACCTATATTTTTATATCATAGAGAATATGGCTCATTGAAAAGCAATGTAAAATTTACTGATGAGGATGAGCTTTCGGCTTTTGTCGTCAAACTTTCCCAAAAATGCGGTAAGCACATCTCTATTGCCAAACCCATGCTTGATGCTACAATGCCAGATGGATCAAGAATTCAAATGACTCTGAGTAGCGAAGTTACTACCAAGGGCTCTACATTTACAATAAGAAAATTCCGTTCAGACCCCATTACTCCAACGGATCTGATTGATTATAACAGTATGTCTGCAGAGTTAGTTGCATATATGTGGATAGTTGTAGAACACGGCATCAATGCACTTATTGCTGGTGGCACGGCATCAGGAAAAACCTCTGTTTTAAATGCACTTGCATTATTTATTCCTCGCGAATCAAAGATAGTTTCTATTGAGGAAACAAGAGAAATCAATCTTCCACATAGCAATTGGATTCCAGGCGTTGCTCGTTCTGGATTTGGTGAGATGGTTGATAACAGATTAATCGGTGAGATCGACCTATTTGACTTAATGAAAGCAGCCTTAAGACAAAGACCGGAATATATCTTGGTTGGAGAAATACGTGGCAAGGAGGCCTATGTTTTATTTCAGGCAATGGCCACAGGGCATACAACATATTCTACAGTTCATGCCGATTCCACCAAGTCTCTGATACATAGGCTCGAGGGAAAACCGATCAATGTACCGCGTACCATGTTGCAATCACTAGACATAGTCCTCTTGCAGACGAATACCAAAAGAAAAGATAAAAACGTCAGGAGATGTAAACAAATTGTAGAAATCGTAGATGTAGATCCTCAAACAAATGAGATCCTTACAAATGAGGTATTCCACTGGGATCCTGTTGAGGATAAATTCATCTATTCAGGTAAAAGCTACATTTTAGAGCGTATTCGACTTAAATTAGACATGAGCAAGACAGAAATGAGACAAGAAACGGAAAGAAGAGTGGAGATACTTGAATGGATGCATAAGAATGGTACCAGGGCATTCGAAGATGTGGCAAAAATTGTGGCTTCTTATACCGAAACGCCTGACCAATTAATTAAAATGATAAGAAAAAAACCAAAAAAGAGTACAGAGGAAAAGGAACCTATCCTCAAAAAAGAAGAAGACTTTGCAGATGACAAAGCTAGTGAAGTCGATGTTGCTACAAAGTATAATATCGCTCCTACTGGCGATGGCGATGTAAATATAAGAACGGTGCCAGAGGAAAATAATAGCAAGAAAGATAAAAAGCCCAATGAGAAAAAAATGAAACAAATTTATAACTTTCTTTCTAAAAGAAAGATAAAGTAGAGGGATAAAATGGCTTTAACAAAAACACAAAAACTTGCCTATAAGTGGTTTAAAAAAATTGCTGAAAAACACGTAAGTGAAAAACTTGTAAATGATTTAGAATCTGCCCATATGGAAATAAGAGGAGCAGTCTATCTATCTGGTACAATGCTTGCTTCCATTCTAGGATTGGCGATTTCATTTGCAGTCATGTCCACCCTGGTTTTTATCATATTGCCTTCAGTTGGCATTCATCTGGGCAACATGATGATGGGATTATTTTTATTTCTTCCAGTTTTGATTGGTGCTTTTATATATTTCATTTCTTTACAACTGCCAGCCAGTGCAGCAAAGGCACGTGGCAAAAAAATAGACAAAAATCTTCCGTATGCGCTTAATTTTGTATCAGCAATGTCCTCAGCAGGGGTCACACCAACAGAGATTTTTAAAAGCCTGTCAAAACAGGAAATCTATGGCGAGATTAAGGAAGAGGCAGCATGGATTTATCGTGATGTCGCCTTGTTGGGAACAGATATTCTCACAGCCATTAGAAATAACATGCATAGAACCCCATCAGAAAAATTTCAAGAATTTTTGCAGGGATTGATAGTAACAGTCACATCAGGAGGTTCGTTGAAAGCTTATTTTGTCGCCAAGGCCAATCAGTTTATGATTGAGAACAGACAGAATCAGAAACAGTTCATAGAAACCCTAAGTATAATGGCAGAAAGTTACGTTACCGCAGCTGTTGCAGGGATACTTCTTCTTTTCATTGTTATCCCAATCATGATGATCATAAGTGGCGATGCTAGTCAATTAAATTTTCTGTATGTTCTTATATTTCTAGTTGTTCCACTTATTCACTTAGGATTTACATATATTATTAGATCCATGGCTATGGAGGCTTGATATAATATGGTAGAGATTCCAAAACCAAGTTTTGTTAAAAGTTTGATTCTTTCAGGCGATATTACTAAACTAATAGTCTACACATGTACTGGCGTTTCTGTTTCCATCTTCCTTATCCTGACATTGTTGTCTATTATAGGAATAATAGGCTTTGGCTCCTCCACTGATTTTTTAATTTTTGCCATCTTGTCAGGAACTGGAGTATATGGGATGTATGAGTATCTTCATTATAAACGGATATACAAAATCGATTCTGTATTTCCTGATTTTGTCAGAGATCTTGCTTCATCCAGACGTGCAGGAATGACGTTTACCAAAGCAATTCTTTTTACATCCAAGGGAAGTTACGGACTGCTTACTGAAGAGATCAAGAAGATTGCTCAACAAATATCATGGGGAAATAGTGTAGAAGAAGCATTGGAAACCTTTGCAAATAGAATTAAAACAAAATCGGTTAGACGAACAGTTTCTCTGATCATTGAAGCAAGCAAAAGTGGAGGAAACGTAGCAGATGTTTTAGACGTTGCCGCAAATGATGCCCGTGAGATTAAGGTCCTAGAAGGCGAACGTCGAGTCAATATGGCAACCTATGTGATTGTAATTTATGTTGGGATGTTTGTTTTCCTGGCGATAATAGCAATATTAGCAGGTGTATTTATTCCTGTAATAACTGGAAAAGGCGCTGAAGGCCTGTCAACGACCATGGGTGGTACTGGGATTTTAAGCCAAGCAGCCATTGTTCAGGCATTTTATTTTGCCACCCTGGTTCAAAGTGTTGGCACTGGCCTAGTTGCTGGTGTATTTGAGGATGGTCATCTAGAGTCAAGTGTAAAACATGTCTTTATTCTGGTTCTCGTTAGTTGGATGGTATTTAAATTCCTAATAGGAGGGGTATGAAATAATGAAAAGGAGAAGCGTTGTTGGGAATAAAAGGAAAAACAGGGCAATAACTGAAATAGTTGGAACAATGTTACTATTGAGCATATCCGTAACTCTCTTTTCAATCGTGTATCTATCTGTTTTATCTGTTCCCTCTACACCACCTACTCCTTCTGCAAACATTGCCTGTATGGCAGTTGGAAACAGGATTATACTGGAACATTATGGTGGAGACGCGCTGGATTTAGATACAAAACTATTGATGACGGTAGGTGGCACACCAATAGAAATAACCATTGGAGATGTCAATAGTTCATTAAATTGGGATTCCAATAATGATGGAAAATGGGGTATGGGTGAAAGTCTAATAATTTCAAATGAAAGTATGCATTTACAGGGAAAACAAGTTGAAATTAGTGTTGTTGATGTGGGAAGCAATTCTTTGGTAATGATGGGGATTCTTCAGGGTGGTATAAGTTCAGCACCTTCATTGGTAACATATGTT
>DAOWHD010000042.1 GCA_030641605.1 Thermoplasmata archaeon | reverse complement strand
ATAGACCCAATGATTCTCTAAATATTCGTTTATGGAACGTTATATTTGCATGTATTTTCACTACTGCGTTACTAATCGCATCTGATTTTTTTATGGGTACAGGTCATTTAATTGAAGGCATAACTGCTTCAATAGAACACTTTGGTTGGGTTGCACTAACAATGGGTGTTACATTCTTTTCATATGTGTTTTATATACGTGCTCTTGGTATTGGAAGGGCAAGTGTTACACAGGCAGTACGCGCATCGACTGTTCTGTTTGCGATTCCATTTTCGTTATTGGTATCATATTTCAACATTATTCCACCATTTTCAACAGATCCTGTGATGATATTAATAAAAACTATAGGTACGATTCTTGTAGTTCTTGGTATCATCTCATTTGCACTTGCTATGATGAAAGCATATGTTTTCATCAATGTTAAACCCGGTTATCCCATTGAGGAAACAATGAAGAACTTATGGAATATTCGTGGGGTGACACATGTTACAGCCACTGCGGGTAAATATGATTTTATAATAAAAATACGGATACGAACCCTGGTAAAAGGTTATGAAAAAATTATCCGAAGATTGGAAGAAATAGAGGCAATTAAAAAATTCAAATGGGAATCTGTGCTTAAAGAATGGGAAGAGATTTAATATAAATCATTTGGGAAACTATTCCATTTTTCTCCATATTCAATGTTATTTAGGGGTAGCTATGATTGGTAAGAGGCTAGAAAAATTAGCATATGTTTTAGTGAATCATTCTTTTGAACTGAATAAGAATGATTTGTTTTATGATCAGTGGAAGCCATGCTGCAACCCAGTTGATAAAAGAGGTATATAGACAGGCAATAGATGTTGGTGCTTATCCATATGTAAAGTGGAGTGGGGGGATTGGCAGAAATATTCTACAAAAAATCCTTAGAAAAACAACTCAAATATTTGTCTCCCGTTGCAAAATTTGAAATTGAAAATATCGATGCAAAACTTGGTATTCTCAGTCCAGAAAATACTAGAAACATGACAAATACCGATCCCAGAAAACAGACCGCATATAGCACTACACAACAAGAAATATATGAAATATTTCTAAAACGAGCTGCAAAAATGGCGAAGTGTATGCATATGATGAGTTGATTTATACGAACGGTAAGTTTTTGTTCCAGATAATAAAAAAGCTATAAATATTGTCTTTTCATTCATTGTTTTGCAATGTGTGGTATTGTTGGGATTATTGGGGGAAAACCGGTTTCGCGCCTAATCTATCATAGTTTGTTTGCTATCCAACATCGTGGCCAGTCATCTGCTGGTAAGCTTACATATGATGGAAACATTCATGTGACTAAGGATGCGGGTCTGGTTAGAGATGTTTTTGATGAAGAAAAAAAAATAGATACTCCTGGAAATGTAGGTATTGGCCATACTAGATATTCAACTGCAGGATTGGATGATGTAGACTCATTGAAAAAAAATGCACAACCGGAATATCTGGTAAATCCCTTTCTTTCAGTGGTTCACAATGGTAACGTCTATAATTCTTCCGAGATATCAAAAATGACTAAACGGAAGCCAAGAACCGATTGTGATGTCCAATGGCTACTTTTACCAATGGCAGATAATCTGTTTAAGAAAGAATTGAATGTTGACACGATTTTTGAAGCATGCAAAGATGTTATGAGTAAGGCGAAAGGTAGCTATTCTGCACTATTTCTTGCAGATTCAGGTGACAACCCTTTTCTTTTTGCAATGACGGATCCCTATAAAATCCGGCCGTTGGTATTAGGAAAACACGATGGGATGTATTGTCTTACTTCAGAGACGCGAGTTTTTAAAAAAATTAATTTCGAATATGTAAAAGACATACCCGGCGGATCGGTAATTATCATTGACAAGGATGGCAATATTTACGAAAAACAACTAATAAAGAAACATGAAAAACCCTGTATGTTCGAATATGTCTATTTTGCCAAACCTGATTCACGCATAAACGGGCGATCTGTTCACAATGTTCGTGTTGAAATAGGACAGCTTCTTGCAAAGGAAAATCCAGTTAAAGCAGATATTGTTGTCCCCGTACCTGAGTCAGGGCGACGTTATGCTACTGGTTTTTCACGAGAATCAGGCATACCGCTGGAGGAGGGATTAATGAAAGATAAGGACGAACGATCGTTTATCTGCCAGACACAGGAAAACAGAGACAAGGTTGTAAAGGAAGGTTTATCTTTCTTACGTTCTGTCCTTGATGGTAAGCGTGTTGTGTTGGTTGATGATTCTATAGTCCGCGGTACAAACATTCGAAAACTAGTAAGAGGTGTAAAAGAAGCTGGCGCAAGGGAAGTTCATATACGAATTGGTTGCCCACCATTAATCGCTCCTTGTTATCTGGGGATAGATATGCGAAGCAGAAAGGAGTTTTTGGCCTGTGACAACGATGGCGAAATTAGAACCTTCGACGAAATTGCAAAAGAAGTTGGTGCAGATTCTTTGGCTTATATTAGTATGGATGGATTAAGGAGTGCCATAGGGTTTGATACGTGTAGGGGGTGTATTGATTTTCCGGATGGATATCCTCCAGAAATAAGAAAGGATGCATTGAATCTTTTCAAGAAGGAAGGGAAAGGTATACGTGCCTATGAATAAATATGAAAAACTGCTATCTTTGCATAGGATTGGATTAGATATTTATGATAGAGATTACCACTGGCACAATTGAAGAACAAATCATCAAAATTTTACAAAAAACATATCCAATAACGGTGTCAGAAATCGAAGAGAATTTACACGTGTCAAGAGAACGTATTGTGAGGGTTCTGCAAAAATTTCAAGTTAAGGGTATAGTTCAGTTAGAACCCCTCCCCGATAAAACATACATACGATTACGAAGGCATGATTTTAAGTTCATTGGGAAAAAACGACAGAAAAAATTTATAAAACACCGATCAGGACCAAAAAGACAAGAATCCGAAGAATATGATGGTATGATGTATTCCTAACAAAGAGGTTCGATTATATTAACCCAGATTATAGAGATTTCCTTTGGAACAGTTTTCTTTTTTTTCATAGATTTCTTTTCCATAGCTTCCATCCAGTAATAAATTCTTCATGTTATACTATATAAACACTCTGTGTTATTTTGTCAAAATGCTATTTTTACGCTTCAAAAATTTATATGTCATAAACTAAAAATCAAGCAGCTATAGACTAAATCAAATCCCTTTTTTACCCGATTACTTCCACGACATGTTTGTTCACAACCAAAAACTCTACAAGTTCTTCAGATTCCTTCAGCTCTTTTAAAAGGTCATAATCCAGCACATGTTCATAATCGGATAAAACTCTACTCCCACTTGGAGACCAGCTACCTATTTCCACATGATTCGAACTGAAGTCCTTTACACCTCCAAGTAGTGTAAACGATTCTGCTCTTATTTTGAATGGGCAAGAGGTACATTCTATGATTGTATCATATGGAACGTATGCGTTATCTGCATCATATACCGGCTCCACCTGTACAATTATCATATTTTTTCCACATTTAGGACATTTCATAGGTTTATCGCCAGTTGTATCCCACGCCCCAACCAGAACCTCTGTATCCCCTTTATCATATCTCATTTTCGCCAATTCTTCCATCCATTATATTTATGTATGCTTCTAACATAAATACTTTGTGAAAAACGTCGAAATAATGCGAAAAGTCGCTATGTTAATAATCGATTAGTATATTTTAGATAAGTGAGGCTAATTTGATGAAAATCATAACGTTTCTTACTGATTTCAAAACGAAAAGCGGATATCCTGCTCAAATGAAAGGAGTAGTTTCATCTCTTACAAATGCCAGGTATGTTGATATAACCCATGATATAACACCTCACAATATCCGTGAGGGGGCTTTTGTTCTTCGCACATCTGCGCCTTACTTTCCTGATGGAACGGTCCATGTGGCTGTTGTTGATCCAGGCGTGGGTACGGAAAGGAAAGGTATAGTAATTACAACCAGGAGCCAGATATTAGTTGGTCCAGACAATGGTCTTTTATTGCCAACAGCACATTTTCTAGGAGATTTTGTAGTGTACGAGATTTCAAACAAAATGTATCTGTCTGATTCTGTCTCGAATACATTCCATGGTAGGGATATATTTGCCCCTACAGCAGCACAAATACTCAATGGCGTTCCCTTTGAGGAAATAGGTGGGCAGATAGATGACTTTGTTGACCTAGATTTTGGGAGCGCTGAGATAACAAGTCGAACGGCTACTGGTAAAGTTATTTACATTGATTCATTTGGAAATATTATCACGAATATTGATGGTGCCAGATTAAGAGATATTCTAGATTATGATAAAAAAATCACTGTATTTATTAGTGGCAGGCGACGTGAGTTGCCTTTTGTAAAATCATATAATTTTGTAAAAAAGAGGCAATATCTTGTAACTATTGGCAGCAGCGATCTAATGGAGATTGGAATTAACCAGGGCACTGCTGCACAAAAATTGGGCGTAAAACTGGATGATGAGGTTAAAATATTATTCGGCTAGAAAATCCTCTTCGTTTTGCTTATGGTCGTGTAGACATTTCCTCCAACGTAATAGGTGGGTTTAATTCTTTTGTTGTCTAGCAAATCATCTGTGAATGCATTTTTATTAGCCATTACGTTTACTACTTCTCCAATAAATACAGTATGGTCTCCTAATGTCAAAGTATCATAAAGTTTACACTCTAAATGAGAAAAACATTCTTTTATAATTGGAGTTTTTAACTTTTGAGCAGGTTCTAAGGTAAGATTCGCTTCCTTTATTTTATCAATATTTCTGCCACTGTTTTTTCCACAGAAATTTACTTTGTCTACTATTTCGTAAGGGACGAAGTTTACAACAAATTCTTTTGTCTTTTGTATCAAATTATGAGAATATCTACTAGGTGCCACAGAAATACCATATAGCGGCGGATTTTTTGAAATGGGAGTATGCCATGCTATCGTGATGACATTGGTTTTTCCTTTTTTATCGTTACATGTTACCAGAACTGCTTGCATTGGAAAGGCATAATAATAAAATTTTTCCAGACTTTCATTAACTTTCATAATTATGTTCTCCTTCACAATTTTAAACAAAAGACATCTTTTAAAACTTTAGAACGGCATCTAATAGGCCATGCCCGTAGTTTATACATCCAAAAGCGGTAAAATAATCTTCCTTGTTTACATAGTACTTTGAGTCCTCATAGTATTGGGAGGCTAATTCCACGATTTTGCTGTCCAACTGTTCAGGTTTTTTATCTTTTAACTTATCAAGATTTTCCTCGAACATTACAATATCTTTTTCTATCCTTGTTTTTTCATTCATGATAATCTACATGGGAAAGACATGATTGGGGACATAAGGTTTTCTCTAAAAATGATGTAGCATATGTGCATCATTGATTTCGCTATTTAGATAGGATTTCTCCCCCTGGACAGCATATCATTTTTTTGATTTTCTATGGATTACATACGTGCCCTATTTTTGAAATAACCACATTATTTTTTACTGTTCAAGCAAGGTAACGTGTATATCAGAATTTTTTAAGCATTATTGCTCCTTATCCTTCACAGGGAAAATAATGTTCTGATGGAAAGTTAAATAATGCAATAGCCTATTCAATTTGGGAGGTGATTTGGTAAAATGGGCATTTATAAAATAATAGATATAGTTGGAACTTCAGATAAGAGTTTCAGCGATGCTGCAAAAAATGCAGTAAACGAAGCATCAGAAACTGTGAAGAAGATACGAAGGGCAGAGGTTACAAAATTTGATGTGAAAGTAGAAAACGATAATGTTGTTTCATACAGAGCAGAAATGAAGATAGCTTTTGAAATAGAAAGGTAGTAACCTCTTTCTTTTTTTCTTATTTACACCCATCAAAAAGGCAGAGGTAACGTGTATATCGGATGTTTTTGGCAATGATAAAATCATTCTCAGAAGCATTATGAATTTAATGTAATCATGCTTATATTAAAACCAGCGAAAGCAATAAGAAGCGTTTTTGGAATTGGTAAGCAAGGCTATTTTTTTATCTTCTAATCTTCAACACCCAAAGTTTTACACCACCATGCCCAAAAGTCCTAACATTACGATACCCTCCAATTTAATCGGATTCCTCCCGATAAAATACCAGATTTAACTAACGCCAAAACACCCTCCAATTTAATCGGATTTCTGGCGACATAATATGAAAAAATATTACTAATTTTTCTCCTGTTGGTTAAAATTTTGAGTATTGTATACAAATATGTAAAATGTTTTGTCGTTTTTACCCCGACAAAATAGAAAACTATTTAAACTTGCAAAGTCACGTTATTATTAAAATAAATAAATAAATTTGGTGTAGTACTAATGAGGAAAACGTGGAGTGCAAGAGATAAAAGCGTAGAGTTGGCAGTACGCGAGGTATTGAAATCGCGTGCACGATCGCGCATATACATATTCCTCCTTAGAAAAGACGGGGCGAAGGCTGAACAGATAATAAAAGGGTCAAGACTTCACCCAAGTACTGTAAGAGAAACCCTCTCTAAAATGTATGATCAGAAGTTGATTCATAGGAAAAAAATTAAAAATGATAGCATAGGAAAAAACCCCTATATATACTACGCAATTCCTCCTGTAAATCTTTTAAAAAGATACGCAGATGAAATAGAGGATAAACTCAACAAAATTGCAAATCTTATGCCCTCAAAGGACAATACAAAAAGGCACAAACCTGTCAAGATTAAGATCTATGAAGGAGAGGATGATGCATGAACGTTAAACCATTGGCAAAACTATTGGTACAACGGCCAAGAACGGTTATACTAGTGTTCACCATAATTACACTTCTCGTAGGTTCTCAGGCAATCAATATTTACATGGAATCAAACTTAGCTACTTTTCTCCCTCCAGATGATCCAACAACACAGCTGTGGATGAAAATAGATAAGGAATTTCAAATTGGATCTACAATTATAATTTATGTTGAGGCAGACGACATACGTGACCCAGAAGTTTTGAAGGAGATGGATCGAGTCAGCTCTAGTCCAAAGGTAAACAAATTTGAAAGCGATGAAGGTAAATTGGACGGTATTTATTCTGTAAGAAGTTTAGCGTCTTACATAAAAAAGGAAAATGCTAAACCATATGTCATAGGCGGACTGGGTGGTACCGGGAAAAATGAAATCCCTGATGACGAAAATCTCATCTCGAGGTACATGTCAAGATATACAATCCAAGAACTGAAAGGTTCTCTCTTTACAAATACGTATGACGTCGCTGTAATTCTATTGCAACTCTCTGGAGATGTAGATTACAATGAGTTATTGGACCAAACTAAGTATTCCATCGATCATAGAGGGACCTTTTATTCAGAGATGACTGTGACAGGCACTACTGCGATGCAAAAAGCAATCCAAGAAGCTAGTATGGATTATTTTAAGACCATTTTCCTCGTTGCGATACTCTTGGTTTCCATTGTTCTTTTCATATTTCATAGGAACTTTAAAGGCATTCTAATCGCTCTTTTACCAACAGCATATGCTATCGCATTAACGTTTGGTGTTTTGGGTGTAGTTCATCCACAATTAACTCTTATCTCTGTCTCGGTAGTGGCACTACTTTTGGGTTTGGGTGTGGATTATTCAATCCACATTATGAATAGATTTGCGGAAGAGCAATCAGTTGAAAATAAGATAGAAAGGGTGGAAAAGATACTTAATTCTACAGGTAAAGCGATTTTGCTTTCTACAATTACTACGATAATTGGATTCGCCTCTCTAATGATATCCAGCATGTCGCCGTTGGTAGTCTTTGGTTTTAGCTGTGCAATAGGAATTCTGTTCTGCTTTATCTCTGCAGTTTTGTTGGCTCCCGCTCTTTCATTAATATTGAATTTTGAGAAAAATACTAAGGTTTCTGGTTGGGGAAAACTTGCAAAGTTTATTCTTGTCAACAAGAGAAGAGTTATTGTTATAGCCTGTTTTTTTGCAGTGATGTCTATAATTGTTATACCTCAAATAAAGACTGACGTCAACTATTTAGATATGGCTCCCTCTGGTATACCTGAACTAGAGAAATTGCAAGAGTATTCTAATAACTTTGGTGGGGCCAACTTTAACGGATTATTGGTTGAAACAGAACCTCAAGGACTTACACATCCTGAAACTATAGATGCAATATATGATATGGAGGTGGAGATGAGAAAAGAGGGGGTTGATATCTATTCTATAGCTGATGAACTAAAAAAGGTAAATGAAATTCTGAAGAGGGATGAGATAATCGAAAGATTGGGCGAGCTTGTGGATTTGGATACGATTGTGTTTGACGCTATAGCTGAAGAGGGATTGGTTGATGAGGATTTTTCTAAAACGCTAATTCTTGTTTATATCCCAATGGGAATGAGCATGAAAGAAAGTGAAGATTTAGTGAATAAGGTCAACTATATTGCATTGACTACGGTTATACCTCATAATGGTCATGTCTCTCAGCTTACCGGCCAGGATGCCATAAATGTTGCAATTAACAAAAAATTGACCGATCAACAAACCCGTTCCATGATAATAGCATTGTTACTGGTGTTGGCGGCGTTGATTTTAATATTCAATTCATCTATATACGGATTTTTAACGATGATTCCTGTTGCTTTTGTTCTACTGTGGGAACCAGGATTTCTTGTGGCATTTGATATCCCACTATCTGTCATGACTATTTCTATAGCATCCATTATGATTGGTATTGGTATAGATTATGGAGTACATATTACGCACAGAGTGAGGGAAGAAATGGAAGGAGGGTTATCTAAGATGGATGCCACAAAAATTGCAATTGAAAAAACAGGGTCATCGCTGGTCGAAGCAGCATTTACAACGATTGCAGGTATGTCTGCCATCTTCTTCACGAATATTGCAGCTCTTCAGCAATTTGCTCTTGTTATTGTACTGATGACTGCACTTTCATGTATAGGGGCTGCCATGATATTGCCGGTATTTTACGACTTTAAATTCGTCAAATAAAATACTACTTTTTTTGCATTTGTTCAAATTAGAATGGGCATATCTCTTTTCAAATTCCCTTAGATATGTTGATTATTTTAAAAACACCTATCGGGTAAGGGTCTTGATACCTTGTTTACTTCCAACTATCACATCATCAGTCAGGCCAATAAATAACCCATTTTCTACAACGCCAGGGATATTGTTGATATCAACTTCAAGTTGCTCAGGATCATCTATCCTTACAAATTCACAGTCCAAAATATAGTTGGAATTGTCCGTTATATATGGATCTCCCATGATTTTTCTCAACTTTACATTGCAACCAAATTCTTCAAGTTTATTTTTCGTTGAAGACCAACCATACTTTACAACCTCTACGGGTAGGGGGAAGTCAATTCCCAATGCTTTAACAACCTTTGTTTCATCAATGACTATAATCTCTCTTTTTGAATGATATGCAACAATTTTCTCTCTTGTTAAAGCCCCTCCGCCACCTTTTATAAGATTAAGTTCAGAGTCGACTTCATCTGCGCCATCGATAGTAAGATCAATCTCTGGGTTTTCTTCCATGGTTGTGAGAGAAATATTTTCCTCTTTAGCAATTTTTCTGGTGCGCATAGATGTTGGTATGCCTTTAATATCTAGCCCATTTTTTACCATCTCGCCTAGTTTTTTAAGGGCGTATTCGACAGTGGAGCCTGTACCAAGTCCCAAAGTCATCCCATTTTCAACGTATTCAACTGCCTTTTCTGCCGCTAATTTTTTCATCTCATCTTGTTCCAATGATTCACCAATTATGTAATAGCGAATTAGTACAAAAATTTATACTTAACATTTAGATTACAGGTATGAGATTATGCTAGCAGAATGCAAAGAACATGGATATTACCGTGGCGATTCTTGCCCGGTTTGTAATAAGGAGGGAAAATTCTTGATGAATGACCAGGAGCTCAGCTCTTTAAGTCGTATTATGGCTGGTGCATTGCGTCATTTCCCTGAGAAACTTGGATTGATGATGGATGGGAAAGGCTGGGTGGATATTTCTCTGCTAATTGATGCAATAGGCACAAGCAGATCAGGCTTCAAATGGCTCCGTGCCCACCACGTAAAAGCAATGGCGTCTACTGATGAAAGAGGCAGATATCAAATCGATGGGGGGATGATTCGAGCGACATATGCCCATTCTATTGATGTGAATCTGGATGATCTTCCTCTTGCAGACATAGATGATTTCTATTATCCAGTTACAGAGGAGGAAGCAGATATGATTGTTGAAGGTGGACTGTATCCCGTTGATCGAAAGAAGGTGCATCTCAGTGGAAGTATAGAAAAGGCTGTTGAAGCCGGGAAAGTAAGAGCTGAGGAACCTCTTATTTTGAAGATAGATGGTGCAAAGGCAAAAAAGGATGGAATAATGATATACCATGCCGGCAAAGATGTATATATCACTGATGGTATTGATGCCAAATACATATCCAATGTAGACGATTCGGAAGTAAAGAAGGTATTGGAAAAAAAACATTAATAAGCAATATTTGATTTTGATGAGTCTTTTCATTTTTGGGCTTGTAGCTCAGCTAGGTAGAGCAATCGGCTCTTAACCGATTGGCCTGGGGTTCGAATCCCCACAAGCCCGTATCATTAATTGGGGTAAACTAGAAACAATAGGCACTTACGATTTTCAGGTTAAAACAATCCTCATGATTTTGTAGCATATTTTTCCTGCTTTTTTAGATAGATTTATATTACTGTTTTCTATAATGTATTTAAGCTTGGTGGATGCTTGTGAGGAATATAAAAATAAAGTTTGGGGATAATGCTGGAAAGATATGGAATGCCCTTAATGAAAAAGGTACGCTAGAAAAGAGGGAATTGTTAGGAGCTGCGAAGATAAACGACAAGGACTTTCATATTGGATTAGGTTGGTTGGCAAGGGAAGACAAAATATTCAAAGAAAATGATGGCTATTACAGGCTGGGTAATACAAATCTAGATCGTGAAATAGGTGCCGTTGCAGGGACATTATGGAAAATAATGGATATCTGGGGAGAAGCTGACATTTCCACAATGAGAAGATTGGCAGGAACTGATGAAAAAGAAATTTATTCCGCGCTTGGTTGGCTTGCAAGAGAAGACAAAATATGTGAAAACGGAGAACAAATTTACAGTTTAAAATAACTTAAGATTAATTATTAAGTGGTTGAAGAGAGAGTAATTCGGTCTAGATTCGAAGACCTATATACGTGTAAAATGGATTAAATATTAAGCTGAGAGGCAATAGATGAAAATAGCGATGATAGGGTGGGAGTACCCGCCATTCAAGGCAGGCGGACTGGGTACCCACTGTTATGGGCTCACTCGAAGCCTTGCAGACAGAGATGTGTCTGTAGATTTCTATATGCCCAAAACCAAACATAATGCTAACAGCGATAAGAATAATTTGGTTATTAAAGAAGTTGGGGAAACTGAAATATTTCCATATGATCGCCCTGAAGATAGGGAGATTCCTGGTCAGTTTTTTGAAAGTGTATATCGTTATAATGATTTGATCGCCGAAAAAGTCAAAGGCAACTATGATTTGATTCATTGCCATGATTGGCTTACCATGAAGGCAGGAGTGGCATTGAAAGAAAAGATGGGCGTTCCCCTTGTCATTAGTGTTCATTCCACTGAGTACGATCGATCTGGTTGGCTATATCCAAATGATTGGTTTATCAACATTGAGAAAGAAGGCATGGAGAAAGCTGACAGAATTATTGCGGTAAGTCACTTCACAAAGAGAGTTATCGTTGATAAATATGGGATAAACCCAGACAAAATCAGTGTTGTTCACAATGCAGTTTATCCTCTTGGTGAAGGAGAGAAGCAGAACATTGTATTGTTTTTAGGTAGACTTACTATCCAAAAAGGCCCTGAGTTTTTCTTAAAAGCTGCTAAAAAAGTTTTGGAACATGGGGAAAACACTCGTTTTGTAGTTGCTGGAATGGGAGATATGTTCCCTAGTTTGATTGATAAAGCCGTGGATATGGGTATATCTAATAATGTTATTTTCACTGGACTTCTGACCGAAGAAGAGGTTGAGCATATTTACAGGATTGCTAGCGTATATGTCATGCCTTCTGTAAGCGAGCCCTTTGGTATTACGGCCCTTGAGGCTATTTCAGCTGGTACACCTACTATTGTTTCTAAAACTGCAGGTGTTGCTGAGGCATTCAAGAACTGTCTGCGAGTTGATTTTTGGGATACCGATGAAATGGCAAACAAGATCATATCTTTACTCAGATACGATCCGTTGCATAAGACTTTAGCTAGAGAAGGAAAACGTGAAATTGACTTGTTTACATGGGAGCGTGTTGCTGATAAAACTATTGACGTATATAACGGAGTGATTTAGCTTGACGTCAGTATGCATGTATTTCGAAGTTCACCAGCCTATGAGATTAAATCATTTTTCGGTTTTTAATATCGGGGCTGATCATGCATCCCAGTCAAACTATTTTAACCAAAAATTAAATCACGAAATATTTAAAAAAGTAGCGAAAAAATGCTATCTTCCAACAAACAATTTGTTGCTAAATTTAATTAATGAATTTGACGGCAAATTCCGTTTATCTTTTAGTATCACAGGTACATTTGTTGAGTATTGTGAACAATTCATGCCTTCTGTTATTGACAGTTTTAAAGAATTGTTTGCAACAGGTGCTGTTGATTTAATTGAAGAGACTTATTTTCACTCACTTTCAAGCTTATATGATAACCTTGATGAGTTTGAAGAACAGGTAAAAATGCATCGGCAGATGATCAAAAGGATATTCAATTATGAGCCAAGAGTTTTTCGTAACACTGAGGCGATTTACGATAATCGCATCGCAAAAAAAGTTGGGGATATGGGATATAAGGGAATTATAACGGAAGGCACGGAGAAAGTATTACATTGGCGTTCGCCTAACTATGTTTATATGCCAGTCAATGCAAACATAAAGGTTTTGCTGAGAAATTATTCATTGAGTGACGATATTGGTTTCAGGTTTTCATCTCGAAACTGGCCAGGTTTTCCATTAACCGCAGATAAGTATGCAGGTTGGATATCTCAGGCTGATGGAGACTTGGTTAATCTATTTATGGATTACGAGACCTTTGGGGAACATCAATGGACCGAGACAGGTATTTTCGATTTTCTTAACCATCTGCCCAGAGAAGTTTTAAGACACGAGTATCTTGATTTTGTTACGGTTAGTGAAGCAGTGGACAGGTATCAAACTGTGGGGGAAATCGATGTTCCTTGGGCGATTTCATGGGCAGATGAGGACCGTGATGTTTCTACTTGGCTTGGAAATGATATGCAGGTGGCATGTTTTAACGAGTTAAAGAACATCGGACGGAAATTAAAGGAAGTAGGGAATGATGATTTGATTAACACTTGGCGCAGACTTCAAACATCTGATCATCTCTACTATGTTTCTACTAAAGGCTTTGAAGATGGTAATGTGCATGCATATTTTAGCCATTATGATAGTCCATATGATGGTTTCATTAATTATATGAACGTACTGCAGGATTTAAAAGAGAAAGCAATCTAAAAAATTAGAGAAAAGAAGCAGTATATATCTAATCTGGTTGGGGGGATCACCCAATTTGTCTTTGTTAGGTTTAAAACACACAGATAGAACTTCTGCTGAATGGTAATATTGTAAAAATTTAGATGAGGGGCATAGGGAAAAAGATGAGGGAATGGATTGTTACAAATGGTCTTGGTGGTTATGCATCACTGACGCATTCTAACAGCAACACTCGTAAATTCCATGGCCTGCTCATTGCTAGTTTGAATCCTCCTACTGAGAGATGGGTTTTTGTTTCTAACGTGGAAGATAAGATTCAGATTGCCGATGAGATATACAATCTAAAAGACATCAAAGGAAGATTCAGTTATGATTTATTTCCATCACTTTCTTATGATGTTAAGGGAGTAAACATAAAAAAAACAATTTTTATGCCGCATGGTAAAAACACATCTATCATTAGATACAGTATTAAAACAGACAGACCAATAACATTTACCCATGCACCTATCATAAATTCCAGACATTTTTACGATGTAACCAATCATAATGAATTCTCGATTAGACAGGATGTTTTTGAAAATGGAGTTTGCATAACTCCAAGCAACATTGAAAAAACGATAAAAATAATGTTACACAATTCCACATATAAACCAAAGGAGTGCTGGAAAGAATTCTACTACGAAAAGGACAGGGAGAGAAACGATTCTCATATTGACAATAACTTATATGCTGGAAAATTTTTTAAGGAAATCAGAGAATCTACTGAATATTATCTAATTTTTACTCTCGAAAATAAAATCAGTAAAGATATTTCATCGTTATATTCTGAAGAAATTCGGAGAAAAAAGGATTTATTTAACCGGACAGGCCTATCAAGT
>DAOWHD010000071.1 GCA_030641605.1 Thermoplasmata archaeon | reverse complement strand
AGGTACCATATATCCTGTCATAACACACCCAACATCATATTTTTTAATGATAAAAGTTTATAAGTAAGAACATAATGCAGGTTTGAAAATCTAAGTGATGAATATGAGTACAAGTTATCAAGACCATGTTGAGAAGAGAGTAAAAGAAATGCGCGAGCGAGAAAGAATGTTTAAAACTAGACGTAGGAAAAAATAGAGTATCTAAAATTGATTAAGTTATTCCTGCATTGTTCTGTTTTTTGGTAGTTGTTGGCTCTAAACTGAGTGTACTACTGATTAACGCGATTTTATAGATGTATACCATCATTTGCTCTCCAGAGTTTAACACGTCAAGTAAAATAGTAAAGCAGATTGTTTTCGATAACACTTGTAAAATAAGTATTAAGTACGAAGATTTTAAAATATTGGATTAGTGAAAAAAATGAAAAAAAACTACAAATCAATAATAAAAGAAATAGACAAAATACACAAAAAGAGAAAAGAACTAAACAAACGTGAAGATTTTTTGGTTAATTCTATATAATGATAAATAGAAAACTGGCATACTATAAACGAGAAGATAAATTGCCAGATTCTTTACATTTTTGGCAGACATATACCAACAATCTTTATATTTTTTCGTCGGAATAATGACTACTTTTTAAACCATCGAAAAGTGCTATAAAATCGTTGAACGGCAGTAATGTTGCCCATTACTGCAAAGTATATAAGGACCCACTCCAACAAATTAAAATTCCAAGGCATTTGAATGGCATAGTAAAGTAATATGTGCTGGATTGTAGGGGCTATCATCAAAAGGACAAGTCTATCGGCCCTTCCTAGCAGTCCAGAGTAATTCCGCTTGTATCCAACGGCCTGAGACTGGGTGCCCATATAGCTTGTAAGCAACATACCAACAATTGCAAGAAGACCAATACTTTGATATCGGCACCATGGGCTTAATGCAAGTCCCCCCAATATTAAAACATCTCCATATCTGTCTAAGGCATGATCAAGAAAATCCCCTCTCTTTGATGTTTTATTAGCCAATTTTGCAACTTTACCATCAATGGCATCTAGAAGGCCATTCATGAAAACAAAAAACGCAGCAAAAAAAAGATAGTAGTTTGATAACTCCTGTTCAGGCGAAGAAAAATAGAAGAGTATTCCTGCAAAAAATGCAAACGACAGGGCAATCCAAGTCAAGGTATCTGGGTTAACTTTCGAAAGCCTCTTTGCAATTACTGATAAAATGGGATCAATACGTTCCCTTTGACCATCTAGAACCATGTTTCTCAGCCTCAGTTATTTGAAATCCTTCAATATCTCTTCGGACCAATCGATGCTTCCTATATTATATTTTTTCATATGCCTAAAGCCATTTTTGGTTATTTCCATAACTAAACGTGCCACGTCTTTTGCAGATTCTCCTGTTGTATCAATCTCGAAAATGTTTTTTTCAGGGTGAATGTTCACAGTTTCACATAAAATTATGTCAAGCATTTCTGCTTCTACATTCTCATTAACTTTTTCTTTTTTCCATCCCTTATGAGACAAACGTTTCCTTAATTCACTAGGATGACACCTAAGAACAATTGTTTTGTCAACACTTTCCAAGAGGTGTGATAGATGCCCCTCAATAAATACTATATCCTTTTTACTGTAACTTTCCTTTATGTAATTGTTTAATCTTTCAATATCAATTATTTTGGAATTTCTATTCCTATCCGTGCCAATCGAAAAACCTTTTTCAATTGCAATTTTGTTTAAGTCAACCACTTCAAAATTGTTTTCCTCTAGAACCTTTGAAGCAGAGGTTTTTCCAGTTCCAGGTGTACCTGTAAGAGCAATAATCATGGTTCTATATCAATTTATGAAAATCGTATCCATGGAACCCTTCCTTGAAGCAGTAATGGAGTTCCTGGAAATCCTTTCTGAATTCTTTGATATCGCTTCTTATTTTCTTCGTATCTTCATTTTTCAGCAGTGCCCTTTCATAGAATTCAGCGACCTCATCCATCTCTTTTTCTTTCATTCCTATTCTTGTAAGTTCAGGAGTCCCCAATCTTAATCCTGATGGATTTAATGGATCTTCATCACCAGGAATTGTATTCATATTGGTCACAATGCCTGCATCCTCAAGTTTTTTGGATGCTTCTTTTCCTTTCCCCGGGCCAATTTCGAGTAAAATTTGGTGAGATTTGGTAAAGCCAAGCTTTTCTCCAAATACCTTGAATCCTCTTTCATACAGGGCTTGTGCTAAACTCTGCGCGTTTTTTATTATCTGTTTTGCATATGCTTCTCCAAATTCAAGATGCTCGGCATATGCTATTGCCTTTGCTGCAACATGGTGAAGATGGTAGGAGGAAGTGACTCCTGGAAACACGCCGAAACCTAATTTTCTTAGAAATGATTTATCTTCTTTTGTATCTCCCTTATGGTTTGATAAGATCATTCCGCCTTGTGGCCCCGGAAGGGTCTTATGTGTGCTTCCACTCACTACATCTGCGCCTTCCCGTAATGGATCTTGAAATTGCTTTCCTGCAATGAGACCTAAAACGTGTGCGGCATCATATACAAGATATGCACCTACTTCATGAGCTGCCTCAGCAATTTCTTTAATTGGACTTGGAAACAAAAAGACAGACCGTCCATTTAATGCAAGTTTTGGTTTTACCTTTTTAATGAGTTTCACTGCACCATCAACATCGATATTCATTTCTTCGTCATTGAATGGGTAGGAAATAAGATTAATACCTCTAACTCCTGCTGCGCCCCATTTTCCAAAGGAGATGTGGGCCCCGTTGGCAAGATCTAAAACTGTTGCGGTCTCCCCTGGTTTCATGAGGGCTTTCAAAATTGCAATATTTGCAGTTGTCCCTGCAGTTGGTCTTACATCAACATAGGTGCAGTCGAAAAGTTTTTCTGCAAGTTCTATGGCTTTTCTCTCTACGTTATCAAAAAAGTTGCATCCTTCATAGTATCTATGTCCAGGTGTACCTTCTGCATAACGGCCATGAAAATCGCTAATAAGCATTTCTCTACACATGGGGGATAAAACATTTTCACTTGCTATCATTGGAAGCGAATTAGCGAAAAATTCGTTGTTTTTCATTGCTTGTTTTCTGATATATTCAGCCTCGCTATACCAATTCATAGAAACCACAAAAACCCTAATCTATGATTGCAATAAAAAGGTAATGGAAAAATCAAGAAAGAGTAGGGACGTTTATAGGATTTCTATAAGATCTCTGGGTGATTTTGTCAATATCTCCATACCATCTTTTTTTACGAGAATGTCATCTTCTATTCTTACACCACCAAATCCGGGTATGTAAACACCGGGTTCGACGGTAAATAGCATGTTCTCCTCTAATTCGATATCGCAATCTTGACTGAACCCTGCACCACCGTCGTGAACAGAAAGACCGATAGAATGGCCTGTTGAATGAATAAAACGACCTTTAAACTCTGTGTTATCAATGTATGTGTTAACTGAATTGTGCACCTCTTGTGCTTTTAGGCCAGGTTTTATTCGGTCAAAACCAATTCTTTGCGCATCTAAAACAGTTTTATGCATAGCTTTCTGCTTTTCGCTTGCTTTTCCAAACACAAAGACTCTTGTCATGTCAGAATTATATTTTTTGTAACAAGCACCAAAATCACATAAAACAAAATCACCTTTGCTCAATTTGGTAGTCCCATGGGTATAATGTGGTTCCGCCGTGTTTTTTCCGAAAGATGATATGGTATCAAAAGCAGATTTATCTGCTCCATTTTTCTGCATTAAGTGGTCAATTTCTGCAGCTAATTCAAATTCAAACATTCCTTCATGCAGAAAATCTGGAATCTTCTCCATTGCTTTATCTGCTATTTCACACGCTTTCTTGGTTGTTTCTATTTCAATTTTATCTTTTACAAGTCTTGTTTTTACAAAGCCATCTGAAACATCTACAAATTTTGTATCTGGAAACATCTTCTTTAGATCTTGAAATTTCCTATACAACACTCTATCAAAATTTAGTCCTATACTTTTAACGTGGGAAAGAGAGTCCCTTAATGCATTATTATAGCTATTTTGGTCCCTGTATGTCTTTAAATTTGCACTAGATTTCTTTGCACTTTCTTCTTCAAGTTCGGAAACAAGGAGATCTGTGTTCCTATCTGGAAATAAAACAGCAGCGCATCCTTCAAAAATGCCTTTTTTTAGACCAGTGATATAAAAAAAATTATCATCTATGTAAGGTTCACAGTAATTCTCTATTACTATTGCATCAGGCTTATTGTCCAAATTATCAAAAATATTTCCAGACCTTTGCTTTATTCCCATATTATCAATGTAGAATAAGAAGTACAATGTTTTTTAAACGAAAGAATAAAAGGAAGATAAATCTGCCAGCAACGAAAGATTTTATTTATAATCTTTGATCATGCTTTGCAGATTCGTCAGATCCTTTCTAATATTTTCAACCTGCTTCATCTTATCTTTTTCGAAGCTGTTAAGTATTTCTGGCAATCTCTTGGTGAGCTTATAAATGTGAACGGGTCTTCCTTTTCCCTCTTTTTTCAAATCCCTTTTTTTTGCCCATCCTCTTCGCCTAAGTTCCTGCATTGCTACACTAACCTCAGGTTGCCTTAGATCTGCTCCCTGTTCAACTTCCGCAGAGCGACACTCATCCACCTGTGAAATGAACATAAGTGTTTTAGCAAGGTTTTTTGGCATCCCTAGGTCAGCAAACAGTTCAACTGCTCTTTCGTCTTTTTCATCTAATACAAACGATCTTCTTCGCTTCATTATCCTCTCTCCTCATGATAGCCAATCATATATGAGTATTTATATTTTTCTTATTTTTTCGATTTTGGATTACTTTTTGTGTTATTGACCGGTTTATTATTTTTATAGTTGCCCTTTCTCACTTTTATTTTGCTTTCATCGAGCATTTTCTTTGCAAGAGCATCTGGGTAATTGCCTGAGAATACTATCTCCTTAATCCCAGCATTGATAAGCATTTTGGCACAAACAACACAAGGGGCATTTGTACAATACAATACGGAATCCTTTATAGAAACTCCAAAAACTGCCGCCTGAATAATTGCATTTTGCTCTGCGTGGAGGCCCCTGCATATTTCATGCCTTTCGCCAGACGGAATCCCTAGTTTGTCCCTAAGACAACCCACTTCTGAACAATGTTTAAAGCCTTTTGGAGCACCATTATATCCTGTGCTCAGTATGTGTTTGTTTTTTACAAGTATTGCACCTACGCTTCTTCTTAGGCATGTGCTTCTCTTTGATACCAAATAGGCCATTTCCATAAAGTATTCATCGTATGATGGTCTGTCGTCCATAAAAATCAAAAGGATAATGGTGTGATGTACTTAATTAAATTATGATTTTCTAAAATGGGTTTGGTTGGGATATTGCTGATTTTTACAGAATGTAATATTCATCATCATATTTAAAAAGGTGAAAGATATATTGGAATATGGAGAGATAAAACATGTCATATAGATATGGTACGTTCACAGCATCATGTTAAATTACAGATTTACAAAGACAATAATAATTATTCTAATTGAATAAAATTGATTTTGAAACAAACCACTATTAGCTGCTTTGTGCAATTATTTTTAAAAAAGAAAGGTAGAGGTTTTTAGGCCTCTATTACAGTTCCAGCAGTTGTCGTAGCAGTGGGAACATATGTTGATGGTTTTCAAGGAATTGGAGGAATGGTGTGTTGATGTATGGTTTGTTTTTTGATTTTATTGAAACCCAATCACTTTGAGCACCGTGTTCATCTTCAGCAACTACTGCCGCAGTACCTGTTCTTCCACCACAACTTATGCTTTGCTGCGTACCACTCGGAACTAAGCCCGTCCACTGATCAACCGTTCCATCATTATCCCAATCAACACCATATTTTATTTGATCTCCATCCGGATCAGTAGCAGAAACTCGTAGTTGATCACTGGAACGATCATATGAACACGCCGGCCTATTTGGTGGGTTATTATCAGATATTACAACTGTTTTTGCAGATGAAAAAGTACTTTGACCACCATTTGAATCTTCTGCCTTTACTTGCACAGTATACGTTCCAACTATTATCCAAGTATGAGACCTAGTATCAGTACTTCCACTACTCATAAGACCACTCCACTCATCAACTGTACCATCGCCACCCCAATCCCAGCCATATTTAACAGCATCACCATCAGGATCAGTGGCACTAGTCGAAAACGTTAATGACGTACCAGTATTCCCCGAACTGGGTCCTGAAGGTTTGCTAGGAGTGTTTGGAGGAAAATTTACACCATCATCAGATAACTTTGCAACAAAAACATCACTATATCTTTGGCTTTGGCTGGTTAGAGTGTATGGGCCAAAATCTGCAATACCACTGAAATATCCAGTTACTATTGTGGAGCCGTCCGAAAGCGTTACGATTCCCTGGCCTGCATCCTTATAATACATCCCACCTGCACGTTTCGCCCATGCGATAGTGCCGTCGGAATTGTGCTTGGCCACGAAAATATCGTCACCACCATCTGAAACCAGAACAGTTTCGGCATTTTCGCCTGTCCCCCATGTCGCTGAACCACTGAAAGATCCAGTTACTATTGTGGAGCCGTCCGAAAGCGTTACGATT
>DAOWHD010000028.1 GCA_030641605.1 Thermoplasmata archaeon | reverse complement strand
TCATGGAATCTTGAACCATCGACAATACGAGCGATTATTTCACGAACGTCAAATGGCCTTCTGGAATCCTTTGGTATTGTGCCGTAGATTTCCTTTATGTCGTACAACGGGTCCTCGGGCTTTTTAATGTCTAAATGTGTTTTTTCAGGCCTATTTAGATTTTCTACAATATTTCTTGCTATGTGAATTGCCTCAGGGTCATCATGTGCATAATGATCTGTAACTCCGCTCTTTCTGCAATGTACATCTGCACCACCCAGATCCTCTGCACTCACTTCTTCACCTGTAGCTGCCTTAACCAGTGGAGGTCCTCCAAGGAAAATAGTACCTGTACCTTTGACGATTACTGTTTCATCTGACATTGCGGGCACATATGCTCCACCTGCAGTGCATGAACCCATAACTACAGCAATTTGAGGTATGCTCATTGATGACATTTTAGCCTGGTTATAAAAAATCCTTCCGAAATGTTCTCTATCGGGAAAAACTTCATCCTGCATAGGCAAAAATGCGCCACCAGAATCCACAAGATAAATACATGGTAAATTGTTTTTCATGGCAATTTCCTGTGCTCTCAGATGCTTTTTCACAGTCATAGGATAATATGTACCACCAGTGACTGTTGCATCATTTGCAACTATTACCACCTCTCTGCCATGGACTATACCAATACCTGTTACAATGCCTGCACAGGGTGCCCTGTTTTTATACATTCCATGAGCGGCTAGGGTGTTAAATTCCATAAATGGTGTATCTGGATCGAGAAGTGCATCTATTCTTTCACGGGCAAGTATCTTGTTTCTTGATTTATGAAGCTTTATTTTTTCCTCACCACCACCTTTTGATGCAACTGCAATTTGCTTTTTTAAATTCTCTACAAGTTTTTCATAATGAGTAAAGTTTTCTTTGTATTCTTTGCTTGAAGTATTGATATTGCTTTCAATAGCATCCATAAAATTATGCCTCCTCTTCTTTTGTAAGTTCTACAGTATTTTGTTCAATTTCAATCTGATCTTTTTCTTTAAAATTAACTTTTTTTACCTTACCACCATACGGCGCTCTTATTATATATTCCATTTTCATGGCTTCAATAACCATTAGGGCATCTCCCTTTTTGACTTTGTCTCCCTTTTTGACTTTTACGTTTACCACTTTACCTGAAATTGGAGAGTCAAGGGTTCCCTCCTCTTTCTTTTTCCTGGTTTTTCCTGCTCCGGTAAGTTCTACATTTTTTACCTTAAATACATCACCGTCTACAAATACAAATTTGTCTTCTTTTCCTTTGGTAATCACACTTTTTATAATTCTATCACCAAGTTTTATTTTCAGATGACCCGGTTTAGTCTCTTCCGCTTTAACTTTGTATTCGGCATTGTCATATGTAATAAAATAATGGTTTTTCCTACGCTCGACTGATACGTTGTACACATGATTTTCACACTCGTAATTTATAAACATCTATTCTTCAACCCCCATTCTCCATCTTCCCACATGTTTCCATGGAGAGTGCGGATCAGATTCCTTATACCTAACAGTTTCTTGCGTTCTGGAATGCATTGAGTCATAAACTGCAAGGGACATAATGGCTGCAATGGGTAAACCTTCTTTGGCGATTGTCCAATCCTTGAAGTAGTTATCAATGAAATGAGTGGTGATGTTTCCTGCTTTAAATTCCTTATGACTAAGTACCTTCTGTAAGAAAGGTATGTTGGTGGTAACTCCTAAAACTACATATCGTGATAATGCCCATATCATTTTGTTGATGCTTTCTGCTCTATTTTCACTGCTCACTACAAGTTTAGAAAGCATTGGATCATAATAGGGAGTTACTTCCATCCCAGCATAAATGCCAGTATCATTTCTTACGTTAGGCCCAGTTGGAGATTCTACTCTTTCTAAGGTTCCAATGCTTGGCAAAAAGCCATTTGAAGGATCCTCAGCATATATTCGGCATTCAATAGCATGGCCACGTTGAATCAAATCTTCTTGTTTGAGTGTAAGTTCCATGCCGCTGGCAATTTTTAGCTGCCATTTTGCAAGATCAATGCCTGTAGTCATCTCGGTTATTGGATGTTCTACCTGTAGACGTGTGTTCATCTCCATGAAATAAAAATTAAGATCTCCATCGACCATAAACTCTACAGTTCCAGCGTTGTAATAACCTGCTGCCTTTGAAGCTTTTACCGCTGCGTTACCCATTTTTTCTCGTAATTCTGGAGTCATAACCGGAGACGGCGTTTCTTCTATAATTTTTTGGTGCCTTCTTTGTACAGAGCATTCCCTTTCAAAAAGATGAATGGTGTTTCCGTGTTCGTCAGCAAGTATCTGAAATTCAATATGCCGGGGCCTATCAATGTATTTCTCAAGAAATACTGTGTCATTTCCAAATGAGGATTTTGATTCACGTTTTGCACTCTCTATTGATTCTTCAAGTACATCCTCGCTATGGACTATTCTCATTCCCTTACCGCCACCACCTGCGGCAGCTTTAACTAAAAGTGGAAAACCAATTTTTTTACCTTCATTTACAAGTGAGGCGTTATCCTGCTTTGCTCCATGATATCCAGGTATCACAGGGACTCCTGCCTGTTCCATGGTTTTTTTCGCTGCTATTTTGTCACCCATTAGGCTAATAACGTCTGGGCTTGGGCCAATGAATTTAATGCCCTTGCTTTTGCAGGCTTGTGCAAAATCAGGATTTTCTGCAAGAAATCCATATCCAGGATGTATTGCATCGGCACCAACATCCTGTGCGGACTTTATGATTTTTGGAATGTTTAGGTAGCTTTCAATAGGTGTTGGATCTCCAAGATTTATGCTTTCATCTGCCAGTTGAACATGTGGTGCCTTTTTGTCTACATCAGAGTAAACTGCTACAGTTTTTATGCCCATTTCCTGGCATGCCTTTATGATCCTTACAGCAATTTCACCACGGTTGGCTATTAGTACTTTTTCAAACAAAATTAATCACTCCATTTTGATTTTCTTTTTTCAAGGAATGCACTGATTCCTTCTTGTCCTTCATCTGAGACTCTGAGTTCGGCTATCTTTTTTACAGTATGTTCTTTGTATTCGTCAACGTTCATATTTTGGCATTTGTTTACTAAATTTTTTACTTCAATCATTGCTTTTGGACCTGAGGAATGAATCAGTTTTACATATTTCTGAACTTTGGCGTCAAACTCCTCGTCTGATGCCATGTGGTCAATGAGGCCTATTTTGTTTGCATATTTTGAATCGAATCGTTCACCTGTTAAGAAAAGACGTCTCATGTTGAACAGACCAATGCGCCTTACAATATAGGTTGATATCACAGAAGGAATTATCCCAAGATTTACTTCACTAAATGCAAATTTTTTACCAGGAGGTGCTATTGTTATGTCGCATACTGCAACAAGACCGATCCCCCCTCCAAACGCGTGACCGTTAATACGTCCTATGACTGGTTTTGGGCAGTTGTAGATGGTTTCATATAAGTCTAATAAGAGTCTACTGTCTTTGATGTTTTCTTCTTTGGAATACTGGGCCATGCTTTTCATCCAATTGAGATCGGCACCTGCTGAGAAGGACTTGCCATTACCTGTAAGGATAATTATTCTTGTATTATTGTCGTTACTGAGTTCTTTGAAACAGCTTGTTAGTTCTTTCATAAGTTTTTCATTCATGGCATTATGAACTTCTGGTCTATTGAGAAGTACTGTTACGATGTCCTTTTCCCTTTTGATTTCTATGGTTTCATATTTCATGATTTTCTCCTTGGGAAATTATACGGTAATGCCAGATATTTGTGCTGACGATATTAGGAGAAATAAATAAACCTTTCTAAAGTTTTTACATCAATTGCCGATAAAATCTATTTTCCCTTGAAGATTGGCTTTCTTTTTTCAGCAAAAGCCGTAACTCCTTCGTTGAAATCATCAGTTGATGCTGACGCTGATGCAGTCTTGCTTTCGAGTTCTAGATGGCTTATCATATCGTTGTCTAGACTTTTATTGATGAGCATTTTTGCTTTACCTACTGCTATTGGTGGTAATTTTCTAAACTTAGACGCAAATTCCTCGACAGCATTGTCTAATTCTTCTGCGTCTACTACTTTGTTTACAATTCCCAGTTTTTCTGCCTCTTCCACAGTGAATATCTTTGAGGTAAGGATGTATTCACATGCTCTCTGGTAACCAACCAGCTTTGTGAAAAATTGTGTTCCGCATCCCGGGGCAAGACCAATTCCAATAAATGCTGTACTCATTTTCACCCCCTTTACAGCTACAATAATATCGCATGCAATCGCAAGTGAGAGTCCTGCGCCGAATGCCGCTCCATTGACTGCTGCTATTACGGGTTTTTCCATGGTTCTCATTTCGATGACACATCTATGTATTGCTATGGTAAGATCTCTTAGAAATTGTGGCTTGTCCTCTGCAGCATGCATCTCTTTCACATCTCCGCCACCACAAAAGCCCTTACCGGTTCCCTTGATAATTACTGCTCTGATGCTATTATCTGGGGCTAAATTTTTGAGCACCTGATAGAGTTCTTCACCAAGTTTAATGTCAAATGAATTGAGCCGATCGGGTCTGTTGAGTGTAATATATGCAATGTTTTCTTTTACCTTAGTAGTAAGTGTTTCATAATCCATTGATATCAATCAATAGGAATGCTGTTTTGAATATAAATTTTGGGAAAAAGTATTTATAAACAGTTAACCATGCCGCCGCCCACGGTTAACAATGGAATTGGAACTTACTCTGGGAATATTAATTACATATCTTACCGTTGTTGTCTTAATAGGTCTTATTAGTTCAAGAAAAGCAAAAACGACAAAGGGTTTCTTCTTAGCAGATCGAAGCCTTGGATGGTTTGCGTTGACAGCAACGATAACTGCAACTACGGTAGGCGGCTCTGCGACTATTGTTGCTGGAGGCCGTATTTATGCTCAGGGGCTCCCAGCACTCTGGTATGATATTGGTGGTGGTTTGGGCCTTATCATCCTTGGATTGTTTATAGCTCACAAAGTAAGAAAAACAGGGCTTGTCACTCTCCCTGATATTGCAGGGTCCATTTTTGGTGGCAAAGTCCGCTTTGCTTCAGCCGTTTTAATAATAATTACTGAAATTGCATGGATTTCACTTCTAATCCAGGCATCTAGTTTGATACTTTCGGTGGTGCTTCCTATTGACTTTACGATGATCCTTGTTGCCATAACTGTTGGTTTTATCATATATACTCTCTTAGGAGGACAATATGCTGTTGTGTATACTGACGTAGCTCAATTTCTTGTCATGATTATTGGAATATGTGTTATTGCTGCACCAATTCTTTTCTGGGAGGCATTACCAAATATTAGTCAATTGTCACCGGTTTCTACTGCATTTCCAGTTAATGGAGAAATCGGGTTTCTGGCAGCAGGTTCGATATTTTTTATGATGTTTATGCCGCATATTGTTGGTCCAGATATTTACTCCAAAATCCTTTCTTCAAAAGATGAAAAAACTGCAAAAAAAGGAGCGATACTTTCAGGATTTTTTAAACTCGTCTTTGCAATTGCAATTGGCATAATAGCAATCTCTGCTCTCATCTTGCATCCAGGACTTTCAAATCCATATCTTGCTATTCCTACAGCCGTCTTTGATCTTTCACCGATACTTGCAGGCATCGTTCTAGCGGGTTTTCTCTCCGTAATGCTCTCGTCTGCAGATTCATGTCTTCTCTCTGCAGGAACCATACTAAGCGTGGATATTGTTCGTAAAAAAAATGTTAATCTTTCACGAATTGGCATTCTCTGTGTTGGATTCGGGGCACTTATACTGGCTTTATACCTTGGCGACATTCTGAAAACATTGCAGTTGGCATATACAGTTTTTACCGCTGGACTTACTCTTCCAATTCTCTTTGGATTTTATAAGGAAAAAACACGTGTAACGTCAACTGGAGCATTATGGAGTCTCATTTTAGGAGGTATGATCTCACTTCTTTGGTTGAACTTTGCTCCTTATGGAGACTATGCTGTTTTAATAGGGCTTTTAGTTTCTGTTATTCCTTTACTAGTGTTTAGAGAGGCAAAGAAATGAGAGATAAGATACTTTATTTATTGAGTGGTGGTGATTTTGTTTCTGGTGAAAAACTAGCAGAACATCTAGATGTGTCAAGAACTGCAATTTGGAAGCAGATAAAAGCTCTAAAAGCATTAGGTTATGAAATCGAATCGATCAAGAATAAGGGTTACAGATTAGTATCTCGGCCTGATGTCCCTATCGCAGAAGAAATTACTTCAGGGCTTGATACTAAAATTATCGGTAAAGAAGTTCATTATTTCAAGTCACTTTCCTCAACGAATGTTTTTGGCAAGAAGTTGGTAGAAGATGGTGCTCATGAGGGGGCAGTAGTTGTTGCAGACGTTCAGACGAGCGGAAGGGGGCGAAAAGATAGGAAATGGTCATCGCCTAAAGGAGGACTATGGTTTTCAGTCGTACTATATCCACATATTCCTCCACATCGTGGTATGCTTGTTACTATGGTGAGCTCTGTTTCTGTAGCCCAGGGCATCAAGGAAGTTACTGGGTTGTCTCCAGTGATTAAATGGCCCAATGATCTTTTATTAAATGGAAAGAAGGTTTGCGGCGTTCTGACTGAACTTGATGCCGAAATGGACCGTATAAATTATACTGTTGTTGGCATAGGAATCAACGTCAATAACTTAATAGATGAAAAATTGCAAAATACTGCTATTTCACTTATCCAAGAAAGCGGTTCTAAGATTTCCAGGGTAAAACTCCTTAAGTCCATTCTTAAATATTTGGATGAAAATTATAGTAGATTGCTTTCTGGCGATTACGGTTCTATCAGAGATTTGTGGTTTTCCCATGCAAAAATTATTGGTAAAAGAATCCGAGTCAAGGGTGAAAAAACTGTGATTGAGGGAACGGTTTCTGAAATTGACGATAGTGGATGTCTTATCTTGGATACTGGGAATGGAATCGCTAGAATTGTTAGCGGCGACGTAGAATATTTATAAATTTTTAAGTTGGTATTCCTTGGTTGCTAAATCCATTATTTGGTTCATATGGATTAAATGCTGGGTCTCCATAAAGAACTCTAACGTAATAAGTGGGTGGTTCTCTGTCAACTCTTTTTTCTCCCCGTAATGCTTCACCAACGCTGAAATCATCTACTATCAAATGGTTTTCGAAGATAGTGAGCCCTGCTTCTTGGCCTGTTTCTCTGGTGGCTCCCACAAAACAGTTACATCCAGCATGCAACATTGTAAGCCCAATATTCATGTTCGGCGGTATTCCATCTGTACGTCCCATTAAACATGCTGATGTGAGAAAGATGCTTGGTTTTTCATAAACCCACTCTTTTGCATGTGCTACATCAATTGCTTTGCTGTAGATGTCAATTCCATAAAGTGATGGCGTATACCAGAACCAATCTCCATGACCGAGATATTCAATGTAGTTTGCATTGGTATATACTCCCAATAGATCAGCTATTTGTCTACTATTCCTTAAATCTCCGTATACTTTTGACTCAAAACCATATTTTTTAATTTCAGATGAATACGGTATTTGATGAAAGATCCCACCGGTCTCACCATATCCTTCGCCAAAAATAAAACTAAACTTGTTGTGCCATGCTTTGTTTTCGTCTGGTTCCTTACATATGTTTTGATAGAATAATGTTCTGGAGATTAGTAGGGAAACATCCTGAATGTCATATGAGATAAGCCTTCCAACCGAAAGATTCCAATCAAGTGAGTAAGGGTTATCTGAAGGCAATCCTTTTTCGTAAATTCCCTTTTGAGATGGGCCATAATAGTACATCGGAATCATGTTTGTGTCTGCAAGGATTGCAAGCCATGCGGGGCCATCAAGATAGTCCCTAAGCATTTTATGGCCGTCGATTAATGATAGCGTTTCTTTCAGTTGATCTATTGTATAATTTACCTTTGAATTTGTAAAGTTATGGAGTTTTTCATCATACGCTGGACCAGCTCCTGATCCACTTGCTATGTCAGAATAATTGCTGCTTGTAAGTTCAAAATTTGAATCTGCTAAAAGAATTCCACCATGGGCACAGGCTAGATATGGTGCCATCATTGAAAGTTTTGGTATAAGAGGCATGTGTGGTTTTTCTAGTTTTGATATTGTTGTTGAGATTTCAAAATCAACATCGGCTATGGATATTCCTCGTTGGGAGAAATAACCACCCTTCACTCCATTATATATGCGGATTTCAATTTTGTAATTTCCAGAGGCGTTGCAGGTAAGTGTTTCTAAATACGTTTTCCCAAAATCATATCCCGGACTCGAAGAATATGCTACAACGTTGCCTTGGGAGTCATAAAGATACATGTAGACAATCGGAACGATGGGGCTTTCATCTGCAAAAAAGTTGTTAGATTGTGTTATATTTCCGTAAATTTGAATCTTGTTAATTTCATCTGGAACACTGATAGTATATTGCTTTGTATCGGTTCCCTTGATATCAAAGGATTTTCCTAGCAGTGTAAGTTTGGTATTTGTAATGTGGTCAGTAATTTTTGTCTTGCTAGAATCGATGATGTATGGGGGAATGGTGTCTGATGGATTTGCCATCGTGATATAGCTAATTTTTCCAAAATGTTCTTTAATTGCAGTTAAAACAGTATTTTGAATTTCCTCTTCATTTTCGAGTGTTGTAATGTTTATGTTCGGTAGATCTGGCTGAATATCTCCAATTACATATGCATTTTTTACATTTAGAATGTCACAGACTTCTTGTAGTTCCTCTGGGTTTTTATCGTAAATTAAGACAGGAAGATTAAGATAATTTGCTAAAGGACTTGCAATAAGGCTTAGTTGATATTCATTGTCTGTGCCGTATGGAATTATCATTATGGTTGAAGATTGAATAAAGACATGTTTTGCAGTTTCGATAGCTACTTCTGGAGCAGATCCTAGAATCTCCATGGTTGAATAGGTGGAGTTTAGATGCTTTCCCATAACCAAAATTGTTTCATCTTCTGAATTTAAATAGCTCTCTAAGAAAATTGTCTGATGTTTTGTTAGCTTTCCATCCTTTTGAACAAGTAGAGGTTTTAACTCACTCTGATTAGATGTTTCATATCGGCATGCTATATTTGCCCCAATTATGCCAAAAAATGGGTCATTGTCTGGAATTACAATAACTTCCTCATTTGAATGACTTGCTGATGAAAATGAAAGGATTATTTCTTCAGTTTGTATTCCGTCTCTATCTAGAATGGAGTATTCAGCATGGATTGTGTGTGGAAGGATTAGGATACTGATTAGGAATATTGCTACGATTCTCTGCATTTAATATTTATAAGGACATACATATTAAAAATGTTTCCGATGCTTTTCGTGTCAACCGTTTTTTTCGAATGTTTTTTAAAAGTTGCAAACCATCTGCCTTTTGCGGGTAAATTTGTATGCATGGTGTTAAACGACTTCTTTGGTGGCTACTTTCCGGATCTGCTGGAGGTTTTAACAGGGGCAGAATATTAAAAGGGTTGTTTACACAGCCAAGAAATGCAAATGAACTGGCCAAGGTTCTTGATTTGGACTATAAGACTGTAAGACATCATCTCGGTGTTTTAGAGAAAAATAATCTTGCAACCCATACTGGAAGTGGATATGGTAAGATGTATTTCCCTTCCGATCTTTTGGAAAAAAATGAAGATTATTTTGACGAAATTTGGGGCAAAATTGGGAAAAATATGAAATAGAAGGAACAACTGGAGGAATAATAAGAATGAATAATGATAAATCCGAGATGGATCCAAAGGCGAAAGCACTTACTAGACTTTTCATTTTGTTATTAATTGGTGCAATTGTAGGAATTGCTGTTTCGGTCATGAGTCTTGGTTTTTTGTATGCTAAAGTCGGGAGTATAGGATCTATTCAAAATGTTTGGGGGGCTTTTTCAACGAATTTTACCCTTAAAACCATCATCATTTGTATGAATCTTTCAATGCTTTTTGGTTTAATCTGGTCATACAGGAGTGATTTTAAGAAAACAAGATCACCCTTTTTACTTGGATTAATGCTCTTTCTTCTCGTGCTGTTCGTTCAATCTCTGCTTAGTTTGCCCATCCTAGATTTGATTACTTCTATCGTTACGATCGGCGTACGCTCTGGATTTTTTTATGTCCTCCTTGCATATCAATCAGCCATTTTCGATATTATTGCACATTTCTTCGGAACTATTGCACTTATCATATTGTTCTATCTGAGCAATGAATAGGATTTGGGTATCTTTTGGAAGAGATTTGGGCAAGATTTTGGTAAATTGGTATAAACTTTCGACTGCAATTTCTAATCAAGGTGATATAAATGAAAAAAATATATGGAATGCTGGTCATAGCTGGGATGCTACTTGCCACAGTACCATTTTTGGCAATGGCAGATCCTATCGATGAGTGTCCCATTGCTGGGGTAGACCCAGATGCAGTGGCCATAGAAGAAGAATTTTTTCAGCAGATAGAAAAACGACCACTTGATGCAGATGATGAAGCACCGACTACAGACTGTCAACCAGACTATGTTAAAATACGTGGGATCTGGGGCCATTCTGGAGACAACGAACCGGATGGATATTTTGGAGGAAGAATAACCCGAAGAGAACGCGTTGGTGTCTTTAAGGGAGTATACAATACGACCAACAGTGACAACAAGACGCGATTCGTACTCCTTATGAAAAAGGGATACTTTAATGGTAAGATAATAACCGATGAGGGAAAATATTCTATTACTGGCCTCTACAAGATTGACCAGGAAAAAAATCTTCTCAAACTTCGCTGGATGACTGCTCATGCAGAAGGTTGGGCAGTAGCAAGGATGTTGTTGCCGGATTAATAAATCTCTTTTTTCCTTCTTTTTTATTTTACTCCTCCAGCCTGGGTTCACTGTTACCTGCTGGTTCTAAACATTGTAACATCTATTAATTTGGAAAGATTTAAGTTATGATATTGCAGAGAGGAACTAGGATTTTTATCGGTTAAACACACGATTGCATTTATTCAATCCACTTTATGACGTCCGATCCGATTTTTCTCATAGGTGCCCTCCCCGTTTTTCCCTTTGGATAGCCAAAGATTAGTGCTGCTGAAATATGATGATTGTCCGGAACGCCAATTTTTTCCATCATTTTCCTTTTTAAGCCGGGC
>DAOWHD010000050.1 GCA_030641605.1 Thermoplasmata archaeon | reverse complement strand
CCAAAATTAGTAGGATTTTGATATTCTCTGATAACAGTTTGCGAATACGTTTTCTCGTCCTCATATTCGATTTTCTTCTGGAGTTCTGCCACCATCTTCACAAAATCATCATCTATCATCTTGACAATACCTCTTTCACTTTGCCCCACATACGAATGATATTATTAGATAATTCACCATCTGAAAATTCAATCACACTTTTTTCATGAATCATAGATTCAGTCACAATTGCATCATACGGAAGCTTTCCTACAACGTCTATATTATGATTTTTACAATAGTTTTCGATTTTTTCCGTATTGTCCCTATTGATATCATACTTATTAACACAAACAACAGCAGGAATATCAAAATGATGTGCCACACCAAGGATTCTTTCCAAATCATGAATCGCAGAAAGTGTAGGTTCAGTTACAATTAAAACCAAGTCGACACCAGAAATAGATGAAATAACAGGACATCCAATACCTGGAGGACCATCAATAATAATCTGGTTTTTCTTTTTATCCTCAGCAATATCTTTAGCATTCTCCCTAACAACAGTCACCAGTTTTCCTGAAGCTTCCTCAGCAGTCTTTAACATAGCATGAGCCATTGGTCCAAAACGCGTGTCAGAAATATATGCAAATCCTGAGTCTCTTTCAACCATTGCAATGGCATCAACAGGGCAGACGTATTCGCAGACCCCACAACCCTCGCAAGACTCCCTTATAAGATTTATATCTTCATCAATAGCATTAAATTTACAATGATCATAACACTTTTTACATTTAGTACACATATATTTATCTATCGATGCGATTTTAAGTCCATGAAAGCCCATTGTCTTTTTGATTTCTGGTTTAAGGATAAGATGAAGGTCAGCAGCATCGACATCACAATCAGCGAAAACAGTGTTCTTTGCAAGTGAGGCAAATGCTGCAGCAATAGAGGTTTTACCTGTGCCACCCTTGCCACTGATTATTGTGAGCTGTTTCACTTCCTCACCTCTTCTTGTATCCGACTAAAAACCAACCCAAACATCTCATGCCACTTATGATCCTCACTTACCAAAGCAATACCTTTTGAATAAAGGCGTGCGGTTTTTTCACTCTGTGGGATTTTCATAATAACCGGTATTTTTTCATTTTGGCAATAAAAATCAACTTCGTTATTACCGATACCATCACGGTTAATGATAACGCCAAATGGAATATTCAAATGTCTCACAACTTCAACAGCAAGTTTTAGATCATGAAGACCAAATGGAGTTGGCTCGGTCACCAATATACAATAATCTGAAACATTAATTGTTTCAATAACAGGACATGAGGTACCGGGTGGTGCATCAAGGATAACATTTTTTTTGTTATCAATCTTTTTCTTCAAGGCTTTAATCACTGGAATGGCCTGGATCTCTCCAACATTCAGCAAACCGTGAAAGAAATCAATCCCATTTACAACACCGTGTTCGACTTTCCCAACAGGTTTTCTTTTCCAATTAATTGCATTCTGTGGACAAACAAGTTCACAACCCCCACATGAATGACACAATTCTGGAAATACAAGCACATCTGATGGAACAACCGCCAGAGCATTATATGCACAAAACTCAGAACATTTGCCGCAATAGTCACATTTTTCCTTATCTATCTCTGGAATTTCCACTGTAACATCTTCATGCTCGTTTAATTTTGCTTTTAGGAAAATATTTGCATTTGGCTCTTCAACATCACAGTCGATAAACTGTGCTTTTCCGAGACTTAAAGCAAGATTTGTAGCAACAGTTGTCTTTCCAGTTCCACCTTTCCCACTTGCAACAGAAATAATCATCATTTCACCTTCAAAATAAGTTTACCAACTTCACTACTAATATCTTGTGCAACCAAAGGGCATTTAACCACTAACATAAAAAAAACATCACGGGTTACATCACTCAAACCTTCATAATTCCCTTGACCTTTAGAAATTACCATATCTGAGGATTTAAAAATTTCTAAGAACTCTTTAGATGCATAAGACAATACCATCCCAGGTGCAGATTGTTTCTGCCCTGAATCACCATCAATAATTGTTGCAAGTTTATCAATTCCTGCAAGATTCGCATCTTCTACTGTTGCATCATTAATTATAGGATTTGTTTTTACTACATAGGTTATCTGTTTTTGTCTCTTTACAAGCTCTTTGAGTAATAATTTATCAAAAAATATTTCTCCAGTATTATCTGCTAAGAAAAGTATTGTTTCCGACTGTTCCAATACACTTTTAAACTGTGGGTATGCGCTTGCATCAAATTCCCGTTTGACCGCGTTATCGATCATGTCGTCAACGTTAAACCTGTTCATTGCTCCAAAGTCAATGACGTTTCCAACAATTGATAATTTTATTGCCATTAAAAGCGAATCATCTGATTCACCCACCAATTTTTTAAGACGAGGGTATTCCTTTTGTGCCATTTCATTTGACTGGTCTTTTACTTTTTTATAAGGATCCTTTGTCTTCGTAATTCTTCTAATAATTTCATGTACATCTCTAGAAAGCTCTGGAGGTGAACTAGTTAAAGAAATGTCTTGGAGGTGTCCCATAACCTCTTTTAGAACCTTGGTTTGAACTTCTTCATCATCTGTTGCCATACGTGCAGCTTCTAATGACTGCTTAATAAAACATGGCATACATTCAAGATATGTTCTCATTAAATTTCTCCCTATTTAATCAACTTTTTTACGAGAATTTGGAAACCTCTTACTAGCAAGATCTGAGTATATTTTCTTGTATTTAGCCCACTGTTTTTCATATTCTGAAGAAATTTCTGATACTACTTTTGCAGGTACGCCTACAGTGATTGATTTATTTGGAATTTTTTGTTTGTTTTTTACAACAGCTCCCTCTGCAACTACTGCCCATTCTCCAATTTCTGCCCAATCACTGACAATAGCACCCATACCGATTATCGCCCAGTCATGTATGGTTGCATTATGAAGTATAGAAGCATGACCTATTGTTACATTGTTTCCTATTTTAGTTACATCGTCGGGTCTTGCATGAATAACAGCATTTTCTTCAACAGCAGTATCATCTCCAATTCTTATAGAACCATAATCTCCCCGAATTCTAGCTCCAGGACCTATATAGCAATTTTCTCCTATAACCACATCACCGATCATATCAGCGGACTCAAAAATAAATGTACCTTTTCCAATACTCGGTTGCTTATTTTCGAATTCATAGATTGACATTTAAAACCTCACATACCATAATTGACTATCTGCAAGAACAACAGTTAGTATCAACAGATTAGATACCTTACTTTTTAGATGTATTAACTAGTGCAAATGGCCTTGATGATGTTGATCTCGAAAAGCATGTTGTCCACATGCATCAGCTTCACTAGCTTTTTGAAGAGTTCCTTGTTTGAATGCTTCAACAGCATCCTTCACGGTTCCAGAAGCACCAATATAGACATCGATACCCATCTGTTCAAACATACTAATTGCACGTCTTCCAAGCCCACGACAAACCATGACATTTACGCTTTCTTTTGCCATAATCTCAGGCGGATAACCCTGTCCACCCATATGTTCACTAGCATTGGGTATCACTTTTACTTCATTTGTATCAAGATCTACAATAGTGTACGTTGGTACTCTACCAAAATGCTCACCGACAATATTATCTAATCCATTTTCTCCCATTGTAGGTATACATATTTTCATAGTATTTCACCCTCTCATCCCGGAGTGGCTGCCCACACTCGGAGCTTCTGTTTCCTTCAGTTCCCCTTTTTTGTATTTTTCAACCGATTCTTTTATTGTTCCACTCACTCCTGTAAATATCTTCATACCAGCTGCTGATAATGTTTGAAATGCATTAGGTCCAATGTTCCCAGTTACAACAGCTCCTACGCCCTTATTTGCGATTGTTTGAGCTGCTTGTATACCAGCACCACCATAAGCCATTGCATTTTCATTTGATAAAACTTCAAATTCCATTGACTCCGCATCTACGATAAGGAAATATTTACATCTTCCAAATCTTTGATCAACATTTGCATCCAGATTTCCACCTGTTGATGTTATTCCAATTTTCATATTTTTCTACCTCTCAGCCCAAATAAACTTCCTGTTAATAACTATTAGCATTCAAGCTCTTGTCATAGGACTACCACATTTAGGGCATTTCCTATCATAGCAAGGTACCCCTAACTGGTGTGGTTCTCTATGCCCACAGTTTGGACATCTACATTCGCCATCAGGTCCACGGGCAAAACCTCCTCCTAGACCACGTCCTTGCCCTCTTCCGCGACCTCTTCCAGCTACGGCTCCTTGTCCATCTGGTCCTGTTCCATCGCCACCTGGCATATTTCATTTCACCTCTTTTTTATTTACAATTTCCTCAATATTTTCACCACGTTGTATAAACCATTTAGCAGTTTCTAAGCTTTCTGTTTTGACTGCAAACGTCTTCCCAGAATCTCCAGTCTCGACAATCTGCGTATCTATCGGTATTTT
>DAOWHD010000012.1 GCA_030641605.1 Thermoplasmata archaeon | reverse complement strand
ATGGGCAGAAGATAGACCTCGAGCGATTGAACGAACTAAAAGAGCATTATGGGAATTTCAGATTGGCGGTGTGAGGCACAATATTCCATTCCATCATGTAGTAATGAATAACACACAATTTATCTCAGGAGATTATACTACAAGTTTTATTCCCAGATACAAGATCCTTGACCAGGTTGTAGAATATGTAAAAGAAACAAAAGCGCAATCTTCCACTCCACGAACTGCAGCGGCTATGGCAGCAGTTCAAGCAGTAATTATAGCAGCAAATAATTCAAAACGGGGGAAATAATGATAAGTATTTCATCTGTTTGTGCATCCGATATCTAAATCTGACCACCTATTATGAAATCAAAATTACCTTTTCCTACTTTCTCTTCAAGCTGTTCGACTATTGCGCTTGTATTATCATATGGGCCTGAAATATAGAATGGTTTTCCATCTTTACCAAATTCTACGGGTGTGTTTTCCTCAATTTCACTTTGTTCTTCAAGATGGATTTGTTGAGCGATAGTATGCCTAAATACACTGAGATATTTTGGATGAATATTTTCCTTTTCTAATGTTACCATCATAATCACCGAAAAAAGGTATGAATTAGAAAGATAATATACATGTGTCAGTTGGCACTTCAGTAAACTAGCAGGGTAATCTTAATGGTTCTTGCAAAAGAGAAAAAAGAAGCCTTATTTTTTCCGTATAAGGTCAAGTGAAGAAAGCTCCTTTGATAATTTATCTACTGCTATTGACACATCTTCTGTTTTTCTAGCACCTGCGCAAACGATTTTTCCAGAACCAAATATGAGCATTGCTACTTTCGGCTCTTTTATTCGATAGACAAGACCTGGGAACTGCTCAGGTTCGTATTCTACGTTTTCTAAACCCAGTCCCATTGCTACCTCATTTAGATTAAGTTCAGTTTTTAAATCAGATATAGCTACGATGTTTTGTATAACAATTTCAAGATCTTTATTTTTATATACATCTATGCCCATTTTCCTTAATTTGTCTGCAATTATATCAATAGTCTTGCGTACGTCCTCAATATTTTTCGCTCCAGTGCAATTGGCTTTTCCGCTTCTAAAAAGAAGTGTAGCAGTCTTCGGACTGCTTAATCTGTAGACCAACCCAGGAAACTGTTCTGGTTCATATTCTGCTTCTTCTAACGATTGTGCTATGGCATCCAAATCCAATTTATCTGCAAAGGAGGTAGACGCTACAATATTTTCTACTTTTACTTCTAGCATATTATTTTCTCCATTTTTTTATAAAACTCCCATAGATGAAAGTTTATCCTTGATTGTATTTATTGATGTAGTCACATCCTCCAATTTCTTCGCTCCGGTGCACACGATTTTCCCAGATTCAAAAAGAATCAACGTCGTATCAAGACCATCCATTTTATAGACTAATCCTGGGAATTGATCGGGAGCATACTCTGCATTTTCTAATAATATGTTATTAGCTATAGATGTTAGATTCAACTCCCTTCCGATATTTGAAGAAGCGACGATGTTTTGGATTTTCATCTCTGGTTCTTCTACGATAGAAATCCCATAGTCTTGGATCCTGCTGGTTATTTTATTCATTATGTTCTCAGCATCCTCTATATTTTTAGTACCGGTACAAACCACCTTTCCACTTGGGAAAAGTAGAGCAACGGTTTTGGGTTCACTGAAATGCAAAGCCAGGCCTGGAAATTCACCTGGGTCATACTTGGAATCATGTATTTTTTCGGCCAATTGCTGTATGTCCAACCCAGCGGTTAACTGAATAGTAGAAACAACATTTTCAATGATAATATCCGTCATAACAACACTGACCTTCCCTTCTTGGAGTATATAAAGGTTTTTTATAAAGATTTCGTCTACAAAACAGTTTTTTTACCAGACCCTGTCTATGTCTAGGTCACTATCATTTTTCTTGGACTTTCTTTTTTTCTTTTCAACATTAATCGTATCAAGAATCCCTCGAAATTCATCAGTGCGATATTCAATGCGCTTCTCGCAACTGGCTACAGCTAGTTCTCCTCTTGTCTTTTCTATAATTCCCCTGACCATATCTTGTTTTCTCTTTATTGAAATCAAACCAGATGGATAATCAAACCGCATGATGGCATCGTAGATTTCTCCCATAAGTTTGAGGTAGTCGTTTGCTTTTGCTGATTCGCCAACAAGAATGGAATCCAAGGATTTTCGCCTAAGTTCTCCTACTACATCACATAGTCCCTTTAAATACGCGCTATATGTGGTTTGTATTTTATCTGGATCAGGTAACTCTTTGTCCTGCATTATGTTGTAGAGGCAATGCGCTTCTACAAACTCTTGTGCAGCATTTTCAACAAAACCTGCGTGATATAGTTCAGGATGGTTCACAGTTAGATCATATAGTTCTGCTAATTTGGCAGATGCCTTCTTTATATGCTGTTCAGAGGCGTCCATTGAATCTTGATGAATATGTTGAATTGCCTTCCTACATCCTATAATTATTTCCCGTGAGGATCTAAGTGCTTTCTCCCTAATCCTGTCCTTGTCATCAATGTTTTTCTCGATTTTATCTATGATTTTGCCCAAATTCTTCATCGTATATTCAAAACACTCCCTATAGTTATATTTTTTCCTTCACATCAATTTTTTATTCACCCAGAAATCCGGCGTTTCATTGTTTAGAACTTTAATAATCTGCTCTGCGCAAACAGTTCCCGCTCGTATTTGCCCTTCTTTTGTATTTGCGCCCAGATGTGGTGTTAAAACCACGTTATCAAGTGTAAGAAGTGGGCTGTCTTTTGGCGGTTCATTTTCAAAAACGTCCATTCCCGCCCCGGCAATAGTTCCATTTTTCAATGCATTATAAAGTGCTTTTTCATCCACAGTTCCACCTCTGGCACAGTTAATAAGATATGCAGACGGTTTCATCTTTGAAAGTATTTTTTCATTAACAATATAATGCGTTTGCGGAATATGTGGAAGGTGAAGGGAAATAAAATCTGCATTTTTTATGACATCTTCAAGATCATCTTTCTTTTTTATACCATCCTTTTTCATATCTTCTTTTGAAATGAATGGGTCATATCCAATAACATTCATGTTGAAGCTCTGGGCATATTTGGCAGTGAGTTTTCCTATGTTCCCGCAACCCATGAGACCAAGCGTTTTCCCATAAAGTTCGTTTCCCTTCAGTTGTTTTTTTGCCCATTCTCCCTTTTTCATTGTAGCATCTGCTTTGGTTATGTGTCTTGACAGAGATAACATGTGAGCAATGGTAAGCTCTGCAACGCTGGCAGTTGCTCCTGTTGGGGCATTGACAACCTTTATGCCGTTTTTGGCTGCAGTTTCTAAATCAACATTGTCGACGCCGATGCCCGCTCTACCGATTACTTTCAAACTTCCTTTTGCTCCAGCGTTTACAACATCTGCTATAGCCTTTGTTCTCCCTCTAACCATCAACGCATCATATTTTGAAATCTCCAAAAGAAGTTTATCTGCATCCATTTCATCAAAAGTAACATCATGACCTGCGTCCTTCAAAAGCTCTATTGCTTCCTCTGCCATTTTATCTGTGATAAGTACTTTCATAGGTAACCCTCACTGTGGGTATATGCAACCATATAAAAATGTTTTATGCTAGGTGATCCATACGAAAGTCAATCCCAGGATACTCTGATTCTTCACCTAGTTCCTCTTCGATTCTCATCAATTGGTTGTATTTTGCATTTCTGTCGCTTCTGGCCGGTGCACCTGTTTTTATCTGTCCTGCACTTGTTCCAACAACAAAATCTGCAATAAAACTGTCTTCCGTCTCCCCGCTTCTATGGCTTACTATGGCAGACCAACCTTCATCATGTGCCATTTTTATCGCGTTTAATGTTTCAGTGAACGTACCAATCTGATTAAGTTTGATTAGAACTGAGTTTGCTGCATTAAGTTCAATGCCCTTCTGTATTCTTTTTGTATTTGTGACAAATAGATCATCTCCTACGATTTGAATTTTTGTACCAAGCTTTTTTACCATTTCGACCCATGAATCCCAGTCGTCCTCTGCATGGCCATCTTCGATACTTACTATTGGGTATGTATCACAAAGATCCACATAGAAATCAACCAATTCTCCTCCAGAGTACGATTTTTTACCAATCTTGTATGTTCCCTCATAGAAAAACTCACTTGAAGCAGGATCCAATGCTATTTTTATCATGCCATCGTATCCAGCGTTTTCTACTGCTTTAAGCATCAAATCTAATCTTTCATTTACACTGGTTAGTTGTGTAGGTGCAAATCCTCCTTCATCCCCAATAAGTGTCCCCCCAGCACCAAATTTTTGTTTTAGGAGTTTGGCGAGATGGTGATATGTTTCAGAAATCATTCTAATACCTTCAGTAAAACTCTTTGCCCCTGTGGGCATAAGCATATGTTCCTGTATCGAATTTTCTTGGCCTGCATGTTTACCACCGTTAATTACATTACACATGGGAACAGGCATTGTGTGAGGCAAGACGCCGAACATCTCTGCGATGTATGAATACAAAGAGAGATTCTTATCAGCAGCTCCTGCTTTAGTCACTGCCATGGAAATGGGGAGTATTGCATTAGCACCAAAATTGTCCTTGTTTTCAGTCCCATCTAATTTTAACATAATGTTGTCAATTGTCTCCTGATAATGACAATCCAATCCAATAAGTTTTGGGGCTATTTTCTTATTTACATTTTCAACAGCCTTTAAAGTCCCTTTTCCAAGGTATCTTGTTTTGTCTCCATCTCTAAGTTCTAAAGCTTCATGTTGCCCTGCGCTTGCTCCACTGGGAGTCATGGCTCTAAAAATCCCCTTTTCAGTTACTACGTCCACCTCAACTGTTGGGTTTCCTCTGGAATCTAAGACTTCCCTTGCCTTTATCTTGGTGATTTCAGTCATATCTCATTTCCCCATTTATGGTATGTCGTCATATCATAAAACTGTTTATGGTATGACAAGTTATGTGATGACGGTTTTGTTGAAAAAACTTCAGTTGGATTGTAATATAGTTTTTTATAGGTAAAAACTCAACATTTTCTTCATCGGATTTGAGAGTATATTTAATCTCCCTTCCTTTCCACGATAATTGTACAGTTGGTTGCTATGGCGCCGATAACGCCAAGAGCAGCGAGCCATGGAGCTATAATGGTGCCGATTACTCCAATTGTGACGGGTATTTCAAAAAGCAGTTTTCCTTTTTCGTCTTTGATAATTATCCTTCTAACATTTCCCTCATGGATTAACTTCTTTACCGTTTTTACAAGATCATCTGATGGTACTTTAAACTCTTCTTTTCTAAATTCTTTTACTGACGCTCCACACAATGAGCAATAGTTTGCATTTTTGGGTAATTTTGCTCCGCATTTCTTACAATAAACCATTTTCCTTACCTCAAGTATTGTTATGTTTATTCACTATAATAATTAAATGGGTTCTATCTTGCAGTAGCTTGACAGACCGCCCTTCTTTATACTGCCCTTAATAAACTGGGAATCATCCAGCATTCCTTTACATCGGGAGCATTTTTTCATGGGATTGCACGTTTACTATTATCGACCTTGGTTTTGAATATCTTTTTGTCATTCCAATGGCAAAGTAGAGCAGATATATCAAAAAACGATATATTTTATAAAAAAACTTATATACTTAGTACTCAGTTGAAGTTTCTTGGAGAATGGGGGAAAGCGATCTTTTTAAAATCCATCTTTCCTCACCACCATCCTTCTCCCCATTCTCTCGCAATGTCAGCCGAATCTTGGTAATATCAATCTAAAAATAGTATATTTTTAGCTCTTTTATAACTTTTTAATTTCCAACAAAGAATACTGATGTATTGCAGTTCAATGTTTATCCTTTTTCTGTTTCCCATGCTTTTTCTTCAAGTATTCGATGTATTCCTCTTCCTTAGCGGAACCTGGACATAGCATGTAATGAGTCTCCAATTTTTTGAAAATGAAATAAGCAAGGTTATTATAAGTATTTCGAAATATTTATTGTAACATTTGTTACAGAAAATATAATTACCACTCGAGTAAGCTGCTGTAAAAGTTTATATAGTGCGAATTACAAAAATATTGTTGTTAATATTTGAAACGTGATTAATTATCACGAAATGAAAGGAAAAGAGCAAATATGATCCTGTATAAGTGTTTAAAATGTGGAGCAACATTCTACGTGTATAGCAAACACTGTCCTATATGTGGAGGAGAATTAATAGTATATTGAATTCCTTGTGTGTTTTAATGAAATTGTGCTTAATGTGGTAAAATGACTGACTATGATATTAAAATCGAAAGATTGCTGAAAGAAAGTGGGAAGGGCAATGTTAAATCAGAGATTTGGGCTGAAATAACAAATTTAGACACAGGTAAGACTATGAAGAAACGTATCTGGTGGAAAGATGATAATGGTGTTTTTCATGACGGGACGCCTGGTTTACCTGTAAATTTGCGAGATGCTGTAGATAACGCTTGGATTGAGCAAAGCAGATGTTGGTAAACAGTAGATGTGGTTGATATGACAGGAATAAATACAGAAATTGATTTCGCTAAGAGATTTTTGTATAAAATTTGGAAGTTTATTTTTTGCAGAAAATAATATAGAAAAATTACATTAAAAAGACAAATAACCACTAACTCTGACATGCTCAATCATAGATTTTCTTAATGGAACATCCTACCGCAAGAGGAATATTCTTCCTTTGTATGTCACAGTAACTTGCAATAGTTCCTGTTTTGTAATATCTTTATGTCCTCTCCTGACTAAAGCATCGAAAGAAATTCTTTCCATTGCGTGGCTACGAATGTTTCAGTTGTTGAATGTCCATATGCACGTATAATCATAGCAGCTTTCTTAACTTGCTCTGGGTCGTCAGACTCAACAATATCAACGACATCATAGTGTCCCATAAGAGCATAACTATCTTTCCAGACAACTCCTGGGCATTCACTCTTGATTTTTTCAGCTACTTTTTCGGCCAATTGTTTAAACCCCTTGACATCTGTAAATGCTTCAGGGGAAACCCGACAAAGAATAACATATGTTGTCATATTTCACCTCCTAATCTACCCATCCATTTCCCGTTAATAAAGATATGGTTTCACCATGAAAAAACTAATTAAATTCCTTTACAATGTAATCTCTATATCTAGTTTCTCCGCAAGATTTTTGTAATGATTCCGAATTGTTACCTCTGTTACACCTGCCTCGTTTGCTATCTCACTTTGTGTTCTTCGTTCACCGCAAAGCACGGATGCAATGTAAAGCGATGCAGCTGCAATACTTATAGGATTTTGACCATTGGTAATCTCATTGCCTTCCGCCTCCTTTAATATTTCTGTGGCTTTAACTTTAACTTCTCCATTAAGCTTTAATCCACTGCAGAATCTTGAAATATAATCCTCTGGTAAGGTTGGCATCAGTTTTAATCTCAGTTCACGGGAAACAAATCTATAGTTTCTCCCAATATTCCTCCTCGGAATGTTTGCTATTTTACTTATTTCATCAAGTGTACGGGGCGCATGGCACTGTCTACATGCAGCATACAATGCTGCAGCAGCAACATCCTCTATGCTTCTGCCTCTAACCAAGTTCTTTAACGCTGCTTTTCTATAAATCATAGCAGCAGTCTCTCTTACATTCCTTGGAAGACCCATAGCAGAGGACATTCTATCAAGTGCAGAAAGGGCAATCATAAGATTTCTCTCTGCAGCATTACTAATTCTAATTCTTTTCTGCCATCGTCTCAGGCGATATATCTGAGCCTTGTTTCTTGTTGGGATGGATTTTCCATATGAATCCCTGTTTTTCCAGTCAATCATCGTGCTGAGCCCCTTATCATGAATCATATAAGTCATTGGAGCTCCAACCCTCGATCTTTTCTCACGTTGTTCGCTGTCAAATGCACGCCATTCAGGACCATAATCAATTAAGTTTTCTTCAATGACAAGGCCACAATCATCGCATACCAATTCTGCTCTGTAATTATCTCTGTTGAGGTGTGTACTTTTACATTTAGGGCATATGGTAGTTTCTTCTATTTTTTGTTTCTTTTTACTTGTCATTTTTATATCAAACCTATTAACAATGCAAAACCACCTTCTGAAAGGGAGGTGTTGGAGAGAGCACCAATGGCTTTACAATGGTTTCATGGATGAAGGAAGATGAAAAAAACCGAAAACATGATCAATTGTGTGCTCTCCCCAACTAGTCAAATTTTATCTATTTTCGATAAGATTTTTAAGTTCTGATATATCGCTTTTGATTTCTTCAACTTCTTTTAATTTTTCCTGCTCAAAGTCTTTCAATATTTCAGATAACTGCGATGTAGGTGAATATACATTAAGCGGCCTGCCTTTTCCATTCTTTTTAAGAATCCTCTTTTTTGTCCATTTTCTTCGCCAGAGTTCCCGCGTGGCGATGCTTACTTCAGGTTGTTTAAGATTTGTCGCCTGTTCAATATCTGCGTTGTAACATTCATCAACATGTGAAAGATACATTACTGTTTTAGCGAGATTTTT
>DAOWHD010000083.1 GCA_030641605.1 Thermoplasmata archaeon | reverse complement strand
GCCCCGATTCATCTCAATTTTCTTCCTATCTGCTTCCCACTCCAAACGATGAACTTTGTAGATGAACTCCTTGGCTTGCCCCCTATCACGTTTTACAAACCTTGTCTCGACTAGAGCCCTAGTGTTCTCAACAGCATCTTCCATGGCACCTACTGTTTCAATAACCAACTTTGCATGTTCGATGAATACTTCCTGCAGTTTTTTTGGAATTTTAGTATGGCGCATATCAAGCATAAATGCAATGTTTTCCGCGCGATCAAGAATTTTATCCTGTTCTCGTAACGCCATCATAAATTTACCTTTATCAACAGGCATAAAAATGGTAGAAGGAAGATGATTTCTGATGTTGCTTTTAATCAAATCTGCCTCGTGTTCAATTTCTGATATTTTCTTTGTAATATTTGAAAAACTTTTGTAATCACCCGCGTAGTAGCTAATCAAGCCATCTCTAAGTAAATCTATACATTCACGTACTTTTTCCATGTGTTCCACTAATTGGCCAAATGGCGATTTTTCCCTAAGATCATCGGTCACCGTCCCTCTGAAAGGGCCCCTTTTATCTTCCATTACTTCACCTACTTTCACGTCATATTATAGCCATCAAACATAAAAAAATTCCGATGACGCAGCAACTTTCAACATTTCTTCTCTATATCTTTTCATTTGTATTGTAGTTCCTATTCACACAACGCCCATCGTTTAGATTAAACTGAATTGTCTTTTCCTGTTTTTGCTTTGGTATATCAACCATTGTAACCGTGATACTATCACTTTTTATATCTATTATGTTGAATGTATTGCCAAAATGTGCCCTGGTTCTATTACAGGAAAAAGTACCTGCATTAACTAACAACGTTTTGTGAATTTTGACCCCGTACGGCACATGTCTGTGACCCATTAAAACCAGTGGAATTTCATTTTTCAAAATAATGTCAAGAGTTTCACCAGCATCCTCAATAATGTTTTTCTCCCTGCCTGAATTGGGTACCGGGATCAAGTGATGATGAAAACCAACAACCGTTAATGGCTTTTCCAATGAAGCGCCCTCTTCAATTAGCTTGTGACGCTCTCTGCCAAGCCGCCCATCATCCTTATCAGGTTCACTTGACGAAAGTCCAACAAAACTTAGATCTTTGTATGTATGAATAAAACTTGATTCACCAAAAAACTCGGGGAAAAGCTTGTATCCAAGGTTTCTTTCATCATGATTACCAGGAACCAATATTATCTCACCGGTTATCTTTTTTAATTTCTCTTTTGCAAGTTCGTATTCTGTAAGAAGTCCTTCTGTGGTTAGATCTCCTGAAACAAAAATTAAATCAGCGCCAATCTTGTTTAAAAGTTTTACAGCACGGTCAAACATTTTCTCATTAAAATCACTACCAAAATTACAGTGAATATCTGATATATGTGCAATTCTCATAATGCCAATAACTAAATCTCTCTTTAAATGATTTATCTCAACAGTTTATGCATGTGAAAACTAAATAACCACTCATCAGTTTCACCATACTGTGTACCTAAAAGAGATGATTTTACTATTCGCCTTTGCATTTCTGCCAGCAGTAATATATGCAATATGGATTAGAAACACAGAAAGATACAACAGAGAAAGATGGGTACCAATAATTATATGTTTTTTGTGGGGTGCAACAGTTGCAGTAGTTGCATCAATAATCCTAGAAATAATCCTTGAAATATCTCTTGCCACATCGTTTGAAAGTACCAATCTCATTGGTCTTTCGACTGCAATTCTTATAGCTCCATTTGCTGAAGAACTTGTAAAACCATTCGCCCTTAGAACAAAGACGGTAAAAAGAGAAATAGATGAACTTGAAGATGGGCTTATTTATGGGGCAGTTGCTGGCCTTGGGTTCTCAGCAACGGAAAATTTGTTTTACGGCTATAGTTTTTTATCTGAAGGTCTGCTTGTTTTTCTAGTTTTAATTATCATAAGAAGTTTTGGAGGGTGCCTACTTCATGCATCTGCGACTGCATTAACTGGATATGGATACGGTAAGACAATTATCAATGGAAAATCAATAATCCGAGTTATACCATTTTTCATAATAGCAGTATTTATTCATGCATTCTATAATTTTCTTGTTTCGTTTGAATTTATAGGATTAATTTCAGGGCTAGTCATGGCTTTGATATTTGTAGCAATATCAATACGTCTTGTTAGAAACAAAATTAGAAAACTTGATATGTCAAACAGATAACCATTTTTTCTCAGGCAATAGATAGGAGGAAGATTGGGGCCTAAGAACTTTAGCAAATATAGCAAAATTAAGATGGAAAAACCATCAATGTTAGCAGGACCCCCAAACTTCAAAAATGGTAATACATGCTCATTTATAAATATGTCTTTTTTAAATTCGTCAATAGCCGAAATATTAGCTATTCTTTGGAATGTTGCCCCTCGGTTTTAACTATTTTTAAGCCCCTTTTAGCCTCCACGCTGAAAACATCGTTGTCTCCAAAGAACTGACCAACGAGCCACATATTGGTTTGTGCATGACTGCTAATTTCTCTAACGATACACGATGACTGTTTCTTATCCGATAAAGCCATATAGGGAATTATCTGATCAAAAGCATGGATGTCAATTGTAGCTCCCGATACAATTTCCTGAATGAGTGCTGTTGCAACACTTTCCCCAATTTTTTCTGCGGGCACACCTCTTTCTCCCAAACCTGTTTTACCGAGAACAGTATCATCTGTCTGTGCCCACAATGTAATTCCAGTACCAGCAGAAAAAGACGTTGTTTTTTCCACCTTTAGCGATGCATTCAAATTTTTCTGAATCAATGTTTTTATCGCTGCATGTTTCATTCTTTTCCCTACATGCTCTGGAAGATTTGCAAGATGTACGATACCATTAACTTCACTAAAATCCTGTTGCACATCTAACAATAATGGTCGAATGGCTTCACACGGTTGCACAGTAAGAATTGCTTCGCCACCTCCTTTTGGATAGTAACCACGTCGAATCAATTTTGCACGTGCGGGGACTCCCATTTTTTGCATTAGCGGTAAAAAAACATGGCTAAAATAATCCCATGATGGTGACCATTTGACATCTGTTCCACCAGTAAGTCTAATTGTTATCACATCTTTTGTTTCTACTAAACTTAAAAGACATGCTTGAAAAACAAGTACAATACTTCCAGCAGTTCCTATATCAAATCTATATTCTCCGCTTCTAATCCCACCAGGTGAAAAAATAAGACGAGAGGACCCAATGTTTAAGCCATCTGTCTCTGCATTACATAACTGTCTGATGATTTTTATAGCAGTATAATGCTGCGGTTTTATCCCTGGGTTCGGACGGTTAGCGCGGATATTCGTAATCTCAATCGGTTCTTTTGTTAAAACTGAAAGCGCTACAGCACTACGAAGAATCTGGCCCCCACCTTCACCATGTGAACCATCTATATGTATCAACTGATATCACCATCATCTAGTCAAAATATCAAGAAGTGTATTAAGAGCTGCATTGCAGGCACTCACCTTATTTTGTAGTCTATCCCCAGAAAAGATAAATTTTTTTACAACGGTATCTTTTTCAGTGGAAATAGCAATATACACCAGCCCAACTGGCTTTTCCTTGGTTCCACCCGTAGGGCCTGCTACACCTGTCGTTGATATACCTATAGCAACATTCGATCTTTTTCTTATACCATCAGCCATGGCCTTTGCTACTTCCTCACTTACAGCCCCATGTTCTTTTAACATAGATTCCGAAACGCCTAATAATTCCATCTTGGACCTGTTGCTGTATGATATAATTCCTCTGTCAAAATACTCAGAACTTCCAGAAACGTTTGTAAAAGTATGCCCAATTAGACCACCAGTACACGATTCTGCAGTAGCAACGGTAAGATTTTGGCTCTTTAGTTCTAAATAAATTTTATTAAGGAGTTCTCCATCTACCACGGGTATTACCTCCGATATAACGTAAATGAAGCTTGCAATATATAAAGAAGTTGCACAGAATAACATCAAAAGTTATATATGCAAATCCGTATCCAGTCCATTACATAAAACAAATACAATGGCCCTGTAGTGTAGTGGTTAACATACTGGCCTTTGGAGCCAGTGACTCCAGTTCAAATCTGGACAGGGCTGCTCAAAAACGCTCCCGTG